>CAZLLL010000332.1:0-4585 GCA_964560255.1 uncultured Methylomonas sp. | reverse complement strand
CAAAAATACTGCGTCATAATTGCACAACTTATTCAATTCCCATTCCTTAATACTGCATAAATGTAACCGCTCAGCCCCCTCCTTATCAAGGAGGGGTTAGAAGGTGGTTTTATTAGAAAAAGGCATCTCAACTGCCATTTTACAAAGGGGGATCTGAACGGTTACGCGTAAATTGCTCAACTAATTCCGCGCCTATTCCTAACTTTACAGACCACTCTTTAAACTGGCTTCGATAAATTGGTCTAAATCACCATCTAACACAGCCTGGGTATTTCCGGTTTCAATATTGGTACGTAAATCCTTAATCCTTGACTGGTCTAGCACATAGGAACGGATCTGACTTCCCCAGCCGATATCGGACTTACTATCTTCAACCTCCCGTTGCGATTCCGAACGTATACGCAACTCTAATTCATATAATTTGGACTTTAACTGTTTCATCGCAGAATCTTTATTTCTGTGCTGCGAGCGATCATTCTGACATTGCACTACGGTATTGGTCGGCAAGTGCGTAATACGTACCGCTGACTCTGTTTTATTGATGTGCTGTCCACCAGCACCGCTTGCTCGATAAACATCAATACGCAAGTCCGCTGGATTAATATCAATCTCGATATCATCATCAATCTCAGGCGAAACAAACACTGAAGCAAACGAAGTATGGCGTCTGTTTCCAGAATCAAAAGGCGATTTTCTGACCAGGCGGTGTACGCCTGTTTCAGTGCGTAACCAGCCGAAGGCATAATCACCTTCAAATTTAATGGTTGCACTTTTAATTCCGGCCACTTCACCTTGTGACTCTTCAATTAATTCAGTTTTAAAGCCTTTGCGTTCCCCCCAGCGCAAATACATACGCTCAATCATAGCAGCCCAGTCCTGTGCTTCAGTACCTCCAGAACCAGACTGAATATCTAAAAAGGCATGGTTAGCATCCATTGTTCCGGAAAACATTCTACGAAATTCCAGTCCAGCAACTTTTTCGTCAAAAGAATTTAGATCATCAATAACACTTGCTATGGTGTCCTCATCCGCATCTTCCACCGCCATTGCCAATAACTCCACCGCATCAGTCAAGCCTGATTGTAACTCTGTCACGGTATTAACCACTTCCCCTAACATGCCCCTTTCTTTTCCCAAAGCCTGAGCCTGTTCCGGGTTACTCCATATATCAGGATTTTCCAGCTCTCTTAATACTTCAACCAGACGCTCACTTTTTTGATCGTAGTCAAAGATACCCCCGAAGCTCATCAGTACGTTTTGTTAAATCAGTAATTTTATTAGTAACAGGATTGATTTCTTGCATATGCTTTTAAGCTATTTGAGACTCAGAAAGTGATAATAACTCATTATATACTATTCTTGTTCTCTGGAAAGACTCTAAAAATTAGCATGGGTATTGTTTTGCTCGTGCTAAAATACTCGCGAAATACGCAATTTTACTTGCACACTCTTCACCCATTTGCACTAAAAATGTGACAAAACGAGACTTATATGAAATTTATAAAAACATTATTACTAACTGCCTGTCTTACAGCGTCTTTGGGGTCATACTCTACTGCCGCTTTAGCTAGGTGTGAAGATGGCAGCACATGTATAGAGGCTGATGCGGCAATTAATCATGTTGTTAATAAAATTTTAGAAGCTAGACATGCGATAGATAACGGTGCTGATAGCCAAGGCATTTTAAACCTTATTCAGGAAGCAATTAATTTAAGTTTAGACATTAATGCCAATGATACTGTCAATAAACAAACACAGAAAGCAGCTAAATACTTAAAATTAGCTAGAAAAGACCTTAAACAGTCTGCGCTACAAAAAACAGAAGCACATTTAGTAATGGCTGAGAAAAGCTTTAATCAACTATATAAGCTACTATAAACGCAAGTCAGTCTGCCTTTAGTGCGCTACACAGATAGGTGGAGAGAGGCGTAAAAACCCTAACATTCAACATTTACGGATTTTGGTCTTGCATTATCCCCAACGCGCATCACGAACTTTTACTCGCCCTGCATCAAGCTTAACATCTAGGCTTGCTATATCCTCATAAGCAGGTGCGCATTTCACTTCACCTGTTTTAATACAAAACCTTGCGCCATGTCGAGGACAAATAATTTCATCGCCGTCAATCTCTCCGCTGGCAATTTCTGCACCATCATGTGTGCACACATCCTCCAATGCATAAAAGCCCTCTTCTAATTTAAAAACAGCGACCTCAATCCCATCCACATCAACAACCCTATGCTCACCCACAGCTAAAGCATTTTCGGCTATCACATCGACCCACTCAGACATATTTTCCTCTTATTGTTTTTTTACATAGACATCATATCTCAGTAACTTACTTTTAAAGCTTTCCGTTGGTTTCCCGCCTAAAGGTAAAGCATAACCAGGACTTTTAACGATAACTTTTTTTGCAGTGGTTTGCATTGCAACCTCAAATAAGGCATCTCTATCCAAATCATCTCCCAGCAAATCACGTAATATCAACATCGACTTTTTAGGTAACGCTGATTTTTTTCGTTTAGCTGGAAACATAGGGTCAATATAAATACAGTCTGGAGCATTGGTTAACTGCGGTAAAAGATCAATTGCATTGCCAGCTATCAATTTGGGTATAGGCATGCCTAATTTTTTGACCCAGTCTAGCTGTTGCAAGCGCTGCATAGCATCCTCCAGTAATGCCAGCATCACTGGTGAACGCTCAATACAACGCAAACCATAGCCCATCCGAAAAATATGCAAACTATCTTGTGCCCAGCCAGTCGTTGCATCAATAACCGTTTTTGTTTTTCTCCCAATCGCTTGCGCTAACGCCCCCTCTTTAGGTGCAGGCCAGGAATGCTGCTCTCCTTTCCTTGGTTCAATCTCAACCATTAAGCCACCTTTTTTAAGTAACTCTTTATCCAAAAGCTTTAAACAACCATCACGCCAGCTTAAAAAAAGACGTTCGGGCATGTCTTTATGAATTTCTTTATATAACGGTACTTGCAAGTGCTCGGCAAGCGCAATAGATCGTTTTAAATCACCACCTCCCTGGTAAAAAACAGCGAGTGTTGCTAAATAATTCAATTAACTTTATACCTCAAGACCTAAGGTCTTATCGAAACCTAAAAAAGCAAGCATTGACAAACCTTTACTACTCTAAAGTTAATTGATATACACTCTTGTAATTAGGCTACCAACTTAATACGGGACAACTCCTTTACAAAATAAGTAGGGTGGGCAGTTTTTTTGCCCACCACCAAGTTGAACCTCGGTGGGCAGAAAAGATTGCCCACCCTACAAATGATGGCTTGTCCCGTCTTAAGCTGGTAGCCAATAATTAATGTAGTGTAAAATATTAATCCTTGATTTATAATCAGAAATCAAAAAAAACACTCTGTATAGCATCCCTTTTTATTTGGTAGATATGAGAATCCCAAACGTACTAACATTATTGATTAGAAGTACAAAAACAAGTTTTTACACGAATCTAAGAGGTATAAAAACTTGTTTTTATACTCCATGTGCAGAGTAAGAGGAGGTATGGAGACAAACGCTTATTTAGTATCTAAATAGAAACTTTAGAAAATCTTATGACTCATAAATTTCAAAGAAAGAAATAATTTTTTAGTAGATCTTAAAACCCAAAACAAAAGCTATTAGATAAAATGGCATACATTTTAGCGAGAGAGAGGCAACGGGCACGATGCCGTTAACCCCTCCTCGAACCCTAATTTAAGAAATCTGTAAATTAAATCATGCTTTTAATTTTTGTAAATGCTTTTTCTGCTTTATCTAAATATTCTTGACCTGTCTTCATATCAGATTTTTTAAAGGCTGATCTTGCTTTTTTTAGAACTCCATTAGCACGACCGCGAGCCACGTCAACTTTATCACTTACATTAATTTCTTTGCTGGATTTCAATGCTGCTTTAACATGAGCCAATGCTGCCGGACCATTTTCTCCCTTCTCAACGGATTGCATACCTTCTGCAATATGCCCTAAAACAATATCAACTGCTTGAGCTGGACCAAAACAAGTTCTTCCGTCTTCACAAGCAACAGCAGTTGTGGAAAAAGAACCTAAAGAAAGTGTTAGTGCGAAAGCGACAAGAGCACTTTTTAATAATTTCATATATATAAACCTCATTGTTGTAATTCAAGAAAACATGTTAAGCCCAATCTACACTTAGGGAGATGGAAACAAATAATCATCCCATATTGCGAGTCTTTTTGTCCGTCTTCTGCGTTGTAGCAACCGTTACGTAGCCAGCTATGCGCCTGTTACTACGCCTTGAATACGAACAAAAATCCTGCCCAATATTGGACGATTATTTATTTCCAGCTCCCTTATTCCTTATCTGAATAACATATTGATATATAAGCCTTAGATTTTATACTGGATTTATCCAGAAATAAAGCCTCATAAATCAATGACAAACAAGGCATGATGCAGGTTCAACCTAATCTCATGTTAGTTTATTCTACCACACCCTTATCAAGATTGCATGGCGGACAAAAAAACATTAGCCCTTGTGACTCAGCTTTCTTAGGTAACTCGCAATAAATAACCTACCCATATTGCGCAGGATTTTTGTTTGTC
>CAZLLL010000331.1:0-4596 GCA_964560255.1 uncultured Methylomonas sp. | reverse complement strand
GACGGACAAAAAAACTAGTAAAGATGGATGATGTGTGTTTCCAGGTGCCTAAGCTAAAAATGACAACTCCCAACTCATATTAATCAATCACTTATATTCTGTGAAATTCACAGAAATGAGTAAATTTTCATTTTGGCGAAGGTATTGTATTGCGCAGGATTTTTTGTATCAGTAGGGATGATCTCATGAGGCGCATAGTTATTCTACGCAACGAATGAGATTACCCCTGTTGATGCAAAAAAAGACTAGTTAGAAATCGGGGGGGGGTACTTCATGCGCGCTCCTAAGCACGGGCTTATCGCTTATAGCCCACCAATAACTGCGTTGCTTTTACCTAAAAACCTTAAGAGAATAAAATGGCCGCATGCGCCAATACTGCTATGGAAACGTGATCACCTTTAGCCATTTTTTGAGATAAAGGCCGGCAAACAATTAATGTTAGCTCACCCACTGCGACGGTGCATATATGATTATCACCATTAAAAATCTGATCAATAATTTCTCCTTTTCCAGCATCGTCAAGTGTTATGGTTATCTGGTTGGGCCTGATAAACTGGCGCAACTTTTGTCCTGCCTCAAAACTATGCGCTGCGGTGGAGCTTATTTCCCCCAGATTGCTTGAAAGGCTTGTATTTTGATCGACCACCACCACATTCAACCAATTTCCGCCTCCCATTGATTCTGCCAGCGTAGCGGAACGCGGACGTAAATATAATGATTCTGCGGTGCCCGTTTGCACAATTTTTCCTGCATCCATAAAGGCTAATTTATCTGCAAAAGAAAATGCTTCTGCTTTATTATGCGTGACAAAAACCGAGGCAACACCTCGTTGTTTAAGGATCAGCCGAATATCAGCCATCAATTGCTGGCGTAAATGATGATCGACATTTGAGAAAGGTTCGTCCAGCAGTAATAACTTTGGTTTTATCGCAAGGGCGCGCGCTATCGCTACACGCTGTTGCTGCCCACCTGAAAGTTCATGTGGAAAAGAGCGACCATAACCTTCCATCTTGACCAGCTTTAGCAATGCTTCGGCTGCACGCGCTGCTTGTTGCCTATTCTCTTTGATACCATAACAAATATTGTCTAGCACATTAATATGGGGGAACAGGGCATAATCCTGAAAGATGATGCCTATGCCTCTTTTATCGGGCGGCACCATTGTTGTAGCCGATGCTAGGGTCTGCCCATCCACGGAGATTGATCCTTGCTGCAAGGGTAACAAGCCCGCAATGGATTTCAGTACTGTTGTTTTTCCTGAGCCACTTTGCCCTAATAAGCATAATATTTCATTTTCTGACACTTGCAAAGAGAGCTGATCAAGCACTTTTTTTTGCCCATACCGAACGGATATCGCATCAACATTTAATGCATATTGATCAGTTTCATTCATGTGAATTCCTGTCTGTTTGAGTTAACCTGATGACCGGTATTAAGCCCGCTAATACAATTAAAATAGCCGCCACAGCCGCTTTTTCCAGTTGTTCATCAGACACAAATTGATAAACATAGGTTGCCAGTGTATCAAAGTTGAAAGGGCGCAATAATAATGCCGCGGGCAGTTCTTTCATGCACTCGATAAAGACCAGCAAAATAGCGGTGAACAGTCCTTTTTTGATGAGCGGTATATGAACCAAAAACAGAGTTTGCAGCGTTGATTTGCCCAGTGTTTTTGATGCCATATCAAGTGATGGGCTAATATTCATAAAGCTTGACTCGATAGTGCCATTTGCGACTGCCTGGAAACGTACAGCAAAAGCAAATATCAGGGCAAAGACCGTGCCCGATAAAAATAACCCAGGCGCTTGATAACCTAAACTCACTAGCCAGTCATTGAGGGTGGTTTCAAATAACGCCATTGGGATTAGAACCCCTATTGCCAAAACTGTGCTAGGCATGACATAACTCATCATACTTATCCGTAGTGGAATATAGGCACTGGATTTTGCAGATAAGCGTGCTGTATAAACAAATAAAATTGCAATGATGCTGGTGATAACAGCGACAATCAAGGCCAGCAAAGTACTTTGCAGTAAAACCTGCCATAGTTTATTTTGCCAGCTAGCAGAAAAATAATGTACTGCATAATTGATTAAGGTGATAATCGGAACAATAAACCCCGCCATCAGCAGAAGTAAACACCATATAATAGCCGCTAGTGACTGGCATTTGTTTAGCTTGAATCGGGAAACCTGACCGGAAGACTTATGATAAAAACGCTGCCTGCCTCTTTGCCAGCGCTCTATCGCTAATAAGCCCATTACACTTGCCAGCATTAGGGTAGAAATTTTAGCCGCAGCAGAGAGGGAACCGTGTCCCAGCCAGCTATCATAAACCGCAGTGGTGAGTGTGTGAACAGCAAAAAAATTAACCGTTGCAAAGTCACCCAATGCTTCTGCACCGATAAAAATCAAGCCAACAACAATAGCCGGACGACAGAGTGGCAATGAAATTTGCTTAAAACTCTGCCACGGTGACATCCCCAAAGTGCGGCTCACCTGAAACAAGCTCGCCCCTTGCTCAAGAAAGGCGGTACGAGCAATCAGGTACAGGTAAGGATATAACACCAATGCCAGCATCAACGATGCACCATACACATTACGGATTTCAAAAAACCAATGTTCACCTATCTCAGTATTTGCTTGAAATAATGTCCGCATTGTCCGCTGAACAGGCCCAGAAAAATCGAAAAGATCCGTGTAGATATAGGCGACCACATAAGAAGGCATGGCCAGTGGTAACATGAGTAACCATTGAAATTGCTTACGCCACTTAAACTTGCACATCGCAATCAACCATGCACTTGGCAAGGCAAAAATAGCTGAAAACAACAAGACCAACAAGACCAACTGGACGGTATTAATTATATAATCAGTCAGTACTGTTGCCCAAAGATGTCTAAATAACTCAGTATCAGCAGAAAAGCTTTGTAAAAGCAGAGCAATAGCAGGCGCAACTAAGCAAAGTGATACCACCCAGGATGCTAATAGCCAAGCTCTGGAATTTACTGTTTGCATTAAATTATCTCTAGTGTAGGACTAATAAAATAAAGCGCTGTAAACAATGGGCAGATGAGTAATTAAAGGTCAAATTTCACTTCATCCAATAATTTATACGCAGTCGTCTGGTATTGTATTATGACTGTTAATGGCAAAATATCAGCCTTATAATTGCCCCAAGATTTCACTATTTCAGAGGGCTCAACATTTGGGTTGACAGGGTATTCCATATTTAAAGAAGCATAGAGTTGCTGCGCCTTATCACTACTTAAGAAAGTCATCAATGCCAATGCACTCTCTTTATTAGGCGCATATTTTGCCATCGCCACGCCAGAAATATTGATATGCGCTCCGCGATTCTGCTGATTAGGAAAAATTATGCTGACGGCTTCTGCCCAAGGTTTTTGCTTTTCATCTTGCAACATTTTTCCATAGTAATAGCTATTGCCTAACGACACATCACAAATCCCTTCCTTGATTGCTTTCACTTGCCCACGGTCATTGCCTTGAGGTTTACGCGCCAGATTTTCTTTTAGCTTTAACAGCCATGCTTTAGTTTTCGCTTCACCATGATGAGCAATCATCGACGCGATTAGTGAAATATTATAGGGATGCTTACCACTACGAACACAAATTTTCCCTTTAAATTGCTCGCTGCCCAGATCTTCATAACTAAGGCTATCTGCATTTTTTACACGCTCTTTAGAGGCATAGATAACTCTTGCTCTTGTCGTTAGCGCAAACCAATGTGACTTATCATCGCGATATTGCGCCGGGATATTCTGTCTCAAAGCCTCACTATTTACCGCCTGCGTCAGACCTTTTTCAGTGATTTCAATAAGACGCTTAAAATCTGATGTTAAAACGAGATCTGCAGGACTATATTTACCTTCGCGTTGTAATTTTTCAGCAATTCCTTTTTTGGCATAAATAATATTAACGTTAATGCCCGTTTTTTCGGTAAATTTCTGGGTGATGGGTTCAATCAAAAACGGTTGGCGGTAAGAATAAATATTGACATCTTGCGCACTGGCATTGGTCATAGGCCATAAAAAGAAAATAATAAAAAGCTGGAGTAGTGTATTTTTCATATGAAGTTTTATCTTTGATTGATAACTCGCTTAATTTTTCGACAAAGTTTGAATAAGAATTATTATCATTATAGGCATAAAATTGTACAATGAAAAGTTTGAATTCAGGTTCATACAAATACACACAAATATTTTTATTCCACAGGATGACATGGAGGGAGGCATTGAGATAGAGGAGTTCTGCCTTGCGGGGTGTCGGTGATTGAATATTCATCAACACAACCTATAACCCCTAAGGCTTGAGTAAACTAAATCGGAGTCCCAGGGACTAGAGAAGTATTATTAAGTGTGAGTTATCAGCAATACCTTCGCCAATTTTGATTTAAGCTCAAAATAGCTTTTTTCGCTCTATGTAAATCAGTCACTTACAGACTAAAAATTTACCAAAATGGGGCGATTTTCATTTTGACGAAGGTATTGATCAGAATACCTGAATAAACATTATATTTGTGACTGCAAATAATTTTGCAGACCTATTTTTTCGATAAGCCCTATCTGCTTTTCCA
>CAZLLL010000330.1:0-4599 GCA_964560255.1 uncultured Methylomonas sp. | reverse complement strand
AACGCAGAAGACGGACAAAAAGACTCGCAATATTGGATGATTATTTGTTTCCATTTCCCTAAGCTGTGTTTTTGTTTTTATTGGTGAAACAGCCATTGCCGTATGCAGGAGGTCTTCGGAAAAATCTAAGGTCGTTCTCATTTTTCTGACCCCAATCAACTTAAATTATGTATATTTTTAAATATTTATGCATAAAAGTCAATATGGATTTTTCATGGCTAACAGGCCATGGCTCCATTTATATTAATGACTTGTCCTGAGATATAGCTAGCATCATCAGAGCATAAAAAGGCGGCGAGAGCAGCAACTTCTTCCGGTTTTCCTGCGCGTTTCATGGGCACGAGTTTTTTAATCATTTGTGGGTCAAAACTATTTGCAGTCATATTGCCCTCAATAATGCCAGGCGCAATCGCATTAACAGTGATTTTGCGTGAAGCCAGTTCTTGTGCCAATGATTTTGTCGCACCATTTAAAGCCGCTTTTGCAGCGGAATAATTACATTGACCACGATTACCCATAACCCCGGCGACAGATGACATATTGATAATACGCCCCCAGCGACTTTGGATCATAGGCATCAATAAGGGATGAGTGACATTATAAAAGCCATGCAGCGAGACATCAATCACCTCTGTCCAGTTTTGCAGGCTCATGCCCGCTAAGGGCGCGTCGCGATGTATACCAGCATTATTGATGATAATCTGAATCAGTCCAGTTGCTGAGAGTTTTTTTAGCGCACTCTCGGTGGCAACTGAATCACACACGTCAAAAGCGACTGCTTCCGCTGAGCCACCTTGTTGCTGAATATCCTCAGCAATAGACAGCGCTTTGTCATAGTGATGATTGCTATGCACCATCACGTGAATATTTTCGGCTGCAAGACGATAGCAAATGGCAGATCCTATATCGCCGCTACCCCCTGTAATAAGTGCTTTTTTCATGTTTGCGTATGGATAACAGTTGCCCTGGCATCAAGGAGTAAAATATCCTGATCATCGGTAATACGAAACGAATAAACCGCCCCATTTTCTATTTTTAGTTCTGCTTTTGCATATATATGCAATGTGCCACTAAGCGTATCTAAGGTGTCTATATGAAAATGCGCACCTCGTACAGCAGCAAGATATCCCGGTGACGATATACCAGAAAGTAAACCACCGTGTATTGCCATCGTCTGTGCGCCATATTCTATCAGGTGCATGGCAGAGAGGCTGTTTTCAAAACGTAATGGATGATCACTATCCAGATGAGTGTGACTGATACAGTGTATATGGTGAGTGCTCCATGAAGCCACTTGTTCAATCAGCAGCATCTTTCCCGCATGTGGGATCAGATGGGTAAATTGTGCCTGATGGATAGGGCTATTTTTCATCATGCAGCCAATAGTCATAAAAATTGAACCAGTTGTAAGGTGTTTCAAGCATTTGCTTTTCCAGTATATCAACATACTTTTGAGTATATCGCTGTATATCATGTTGCCTTGAGTCCCGGTTTAGAATGACTTTTTCAGCGAGTAATTCAAACCGAATTTTATAACGGTTGCCACCAAGATACACTCCAAAAAAAACGATTAGAGGAACTTTTAATGTAGCGGCCAGCAAAACAGGGGCGGTTGACATTTTAACGGGTTCACCCAGTAAGGTACAGGTTACCGTTTTTTCATGACCACCACCTAACATTCGATCCCCTAACAGGCCAACCGTTGTACCACTTTCAATGGCTTCTTTTACTTTTAACAGTCCACTGGGCGAGCCGTTTAAAGAAATCAGTGTATCAGCAACATTTGCATTCAATGCATTTAACACTTGTACCATCATGGGAGCCTGATGCTCATACATCAGTATTTTTATTGGTAACGGGTAATTACTCACTGCATAACTGCGTAATACTTCGAAGCTACCAATATGACTGCCCAGAAGCAAACAACCGACACCATCTTTACTATAGGTCAAGGGGATATTTTCAGCGGGGAAGCTGATATCCAATTTAGAAAATTGTCCAGTTAATAAATAAACACGATCCAGAATCGTTGATGCAAAAGCATGAATATGTTTTGCACTATCCAGCCAGTTGGCTTTGCGTTTAAGTACTCGAGTCAAATATTGTAAGGAGGCTTTGCGCTGTGTCGAAGCAAACAATAAAAAATAAGTTGTAATCGGGTACAGCAGTACCCGCGCAACAGGTCGCCCCAGATGTAAAGCAATCCAGCGTATCGTCATTAAGGTTAACGGCGTGCTACGTTCCTTACTCTTCTGCCAATGCTCATGCATCTTCAGTTCCTGATTTAGCCTGGAGAATAATTGAACCTGTCGCGAGTATGTCTATCCCGCGTGTGCATGAGAATTTTATACTTTTAATTGATGATTGCTTAAGTGTAATGGCAAAATCTTCGCCTGGATGCAAGGTATGCAGAAATTTCGCCTGGGCCAAAGTATTGATGCGAAAGTCGGGTAGCCAGGTGAGGAGCTGATTTTGTACATAATTTAAGATAATGACTCCTGGCACGATAGGATTATTCGGGAAATGGCCAGCAAAGCAAGGGTGTGTTGCTGGAATGCAGTAATACTGTTTATTTTCTTGCAAGTTGATGAGTCCCTATAAGTTGCTCAAGTTCTGTTTTAATTATTTTACCCATCTCATTACGTGGTATTGCAGTCACAGCATAAATGACACGTGGCATAAAGACTTCATCAATGGATTCTTTTAAGTGCTGAATAATCGTTTTTTTGGGCAGTTGACTGACGACTAATGCAGATAAGCGATCATTTTTACTGGAAAAAAAAATACCATCCTCAACACCTGTTATCTGTACCAGCAACTGATTCAATTCACTGAGTGACGCTCTTTTTCCTGCAATTTTAAGGGTATCCGCTGAACGCCCAAGCAAAGTGAAAAAAAACTTATCTTCAATCCTGAAATTATCATCTAGAATGTGCGGTTTGGCAATATGTCCCCCTTGCAAAATAAACTGCTCATTTTTATGCATCAAAGAGATAGAAGCATAAAGCTGCCATTTGCTTGATTCAGTCGGTCGACGTGTAGCAAACGAGAGTGTTTCGGTGCTGCCAAATAATTCAAACACAGGGGCATGCAGGTTTTGTTCTATTTGATTGGCCAATAAACGATCCATTGGAGCGGTTGAGGATAGAATGAATTTAATATCTCGCCATTTTGCTTCTATCTGGCAGCAACTTTTTAAATGCCGTGGTGTTGAAACCAGAATTTTATCGTTTTTTATGCTGTTAAGTGTATTGCGTATATCTTCAGGATAGAATGGGCGACTATTATGCAGGCTCAATTGAGAAAATAGCACCCAGAAAAGAGATGTCTCCAAACCATACATATGTTGCATGGGGACTGTTGATATAAAGGTTATTGACTGGTTTTTCAAGTTAAAACGTTGCAGTGCCAGTTCTGCAGAGGTCTGAAATTCACGCCAGGTTTTTGGAATAGCTTTGGGAGTTCCAGTACTGCCTGATGTAAAAGAAATAGAGAGCGTACGGTCAATATTAATCGCTGGCAAGAGGATAGAGCTTTTTTCTAGGCTCTCATAGCTGATAAAAAAATCAGCTTCAGCCAGATTATCGCTGAGTATATAACTATCCGGATAAGTTTCCTTTAGGTCGATCAGCGTTTTGGGAGCCTGGTTTGATGGAAGCAGCGTTATTTGCTCTCGTAGGCAAACGGCAAGATAAGCAACGATAAATAAATAGCGGTCTTGAGATAGGTTGATCGGATACTTTTTTTCAGGTAATTTTTTACTTAAGGCAACGGCATGCGCCAATAAATCAGCATGGCTAAAAGTGACCAGAGAGCTGCTGCAAAAAACGTGATTGAGTGAGTTTTTTAATACATCGTTAAGAGAAATAAAACCGGGGGTTGTTAGCAGCACAAATGGATTAAGCGTAGTTGACCGATAGAGGGTCGTATATTCTATCTGTTCATTGCGCTGTTGTTCAAGTGTGATTGTGAATTTATTCAATAATATCCATGTTCATTGCTATTTTTTTAAAAGACAGTTTATAATTAGCAACTCACTATCATTAGGATAAAAAGAATGAAAAATAAGTTTAAAGCAGCATGTATTGCAGCTACAGTAATGACATTAACAGGATGTGGCAGCACGGTTCCTATTGGAGCAATTATCACTGATATTGAGCTTCCCATTGTTGCAACCTCAGTGAGTAGCTCTTCCACAAAAACAGGTGAAGCCACTTGTATTAGTTATCTTAGCATGGTTGCAAAAGGTGATTGTAGCATTGAAGCGGCAAAAAAGAACGGTGGTATTACAACAGTCACCAGCGTAGATTGGCATTATGATACTATCTTGGGGATTATTAATAACTATAAAGTTACCGTGCACGGCAGATAAGATCATTATTTCTTAGTATCTTTCAAAATCAGGCAGACAACTGTCTGATTTTGAAATAATATTTACTTTATTTCTCTAGGTACTTATCCATTTCTATTAATATAAGTTGCCTATTACGCATATCCGGAGAAAACTTGAATGTAGATACTTTTTATCCTCTGGTAAATGATAAAGTCTGGAAAAAAGGTGAGCCTCTACTCCATGAAAATAAATTTTATTCTAATTCA
>CAZLLL010000329.1:0-4624 GCA_964560255.1 uncultured Methylomonas sp. | reverse complement strand
TTGTCAACTTATTTTTGTTATTTGGTTGTCTGCCCTGAAATTTAAAGTAGATACCTCTTTAGCTTGTTCTGGATGACGGTAGTTACAATGATTCACTTACATTCATCATATCGCTCAACCCTAGCTCCCGCTCCGCCTTGAGGCTGGCAGAATCGAACTCCCCTTGCGGTTTTGTTCTTTTGACTGTTATACTTCCAGTCAAGGGCTACATTGTCCCAGAAGCTTTGCACAAACGGATTACTCCCAATGCACATTCTGGTAGGATTATGTGGCGAAACACAAACTGATAGACCTTTGCATCCTGAAAGGTTATCAGAGGTTAATACGCGACCTCAGGTCGCACCCAAAAAATCCAGCTGACCGTTTAAAGCGTCATGCCTTTTGCAAAAAGATGCAAAAGTCCTGCCACTTTAAACGGCATCTGATTTGGGCGTTATCGGGCGCGCTAACGCGACGCTCAGTAGAACTGTCCAGATCCACCGATTATCGAAAATTCGATAACCAGTAGCTCCAGACAGATATTTTTAAAGCCTGTATCGCTATCGCTCACAAGCTTAAAAATACTCCTGAGCGTCGTGTTATGCATTTCAAGAAATTTTGGAGTTGACCACTAGTTGACCACTATATAGTGGTTTTATTTCCAAGTAATAAAGAGGGTGGTGTTAATTAAATTACTGACCTCTTGCTTTATTATCCTTCATTTACAAGGTCTTTAAGACGATTTTTTATTGTAGGTCATTTGATACTACAGCCAGGTTCAATATCACGGAGTGATAAAAGCAGAGAAGAAAGTAGTCGCGGGCAGACAGAGTATGACCTAGTGCGTCATGGAGCCAGCACTAGGGGATGATCAGTCTGCCCGCGGGTTACACGCTAATCTATGTCATTTAATTATCCTATGAGTTATAATTCATATACTGCAAGTCTCAATATTGAGTATTGTACAACTCATAAATACTACCATTAAATAAATGTATAAAGATTACCAAGAATTCACTAAATTGAACTTAAAACTGGACATGTCCAGAGGCAAACCGTCACCTGAACAACTGGATTTGTCCCTGCCTTTGCTTAATGAAACTGGCATATCTGATCAAATTAAAAGTAATGAAATTGATTGTCGTAATTATGGTGTTCAGCTTGGATTACCAGAGGTACGCGAATTATTTGCACCATTACTTGAGGTGCCAGCAAAGCAAGTGGTAGTGACAGGAAATTCGAGCCTGGCTTTAATGCATGATGCGATTGTCTTTGCATTGCTTTACGGCACACCTGACAATTCACCTTGGTTAAGTAATAAACCAATAACTTTTTTATGCCCAGTTCCAGGCTATGATCGACATTTTGCAATTCTGGAGGCATTTGGCATCAACATGATCAATGTGCCTCTACTCGAAGATGGTCCTGACATGGATGTAGTCGAGTCGTTAGTCCGTGACGATACTTCAATTAAAGGCATGTGGTGTGTGCCAAAGTATAGCAACCCAACGGGGACTGTTTACTCTGCCGAAACCATTAGTAGATTAGCATCAATGAATGCCGCTGCTTCGGATTTTAGGCTTTTTTGGGATGATGCCTACCGGTTTCATCATTTAACTGAACAACGTATTGCTATACCAAATATATTAGACGTTTGTCAGGCGGCTGGACATCCAGACCGTGCTATTGTTTTTGCATCTACGTCTAAGATGACTTTTGCAGGTTCGGGGCTAGCCATTCTAGCGTCTTCTCTAGCAAATATTGATTGGTGGCAACGATGTGTTTCAGTTAGAAGTATTGGGCCAGATAAGCTTAACCAGTTACGGCACCTTCGCTTCTTTCAGGATTCTATCAGCATAGAAAGTCTTATGGATCAACATCGCTTGATTCTTAAGCCAAAATTTGATGCTGTAAATTCTATCTTTGAGGAATATTTGGGCAAATCAGATGGTGTGAGCTGGAGTCAGCCTTTAGGAGGGTATTTTATAAATTTGATAACGCCTTCAGGTCTAGCAAAGCGCACTATAGAACTAGCAAAGAATGCGGGAATTATTCTGACTCCAGCAGGAGCCACTTTCCCTTACGGCTTAGATCCTGACGACAGGCATATACGGATTGCGCCTTCTTATCCAAGCCTTGAAGAAATTAAACTTGCTGCACAAGGTATCTCGTTAGCCTTACTCCATGCGATAACGGAATAGAAAAACAACAGGCTGGCAATATAGTAACTTGAGCAACTAATTTGTCTTTTTGTCCGTCTTCTGCGTTGTAGTAACCGTTACGTAGCTTGCTATGCGCCGGTTACTACGCCTTGAATACGAACAAAAATCCTGCCCAATACTGGACGATTATTTATTTCCAGCTCCCTAAGTTGGTAGCCCGTATTCCTAACATGATAACAAATGCTTAACTGCTTTACGCTCTTCTTTTAGCTCTTTTTCTGATGCTTTTATGTTCGCTTTGCTAAAAGCATTTAATTCCAGTTCTTGGACAATGCTGACTACGCCAGACGTTGAAACGTTGACAGGAAAAGAAAAAAACAGGCCCTTTTCTACACCATAGCTACCATCAGAAATAATAGCCATACTGGCCCAGTCACTTTCATTGGTGCCAAATATCCATGAGCGCATCTGGCAAATGGCTGCATTTGCAGCCGAGGCGGCACTGGAAACACCACCGCGTTCTTCTATAACACTTGCCCCACGGTGTTGTACTGTAGGAACAAATTCATTTTCAATCCAGTTTTCATCAACTAACGTTGTTGCACTCAAACCTTTGACGGTTGCATGTGTTAAATCCGGGTATTGAGTTTCAGAATGGTTACCCCAGACGATGATATTTTTAACCTGTTTCGAGGGAACACCACACTTTTTAGCTAGCTGGAAAGTGGCACGGTTATGATCTAGCATACTCATGGCTGAAAAACATTTTGGGCTCAAATCAGGTGCATTTTGCTGAGTAATCAAGGCATTGGTATTTGCTGGATTTCCGGTAATCAGAACTTTCACATTGCGATGTGCGACTTCATTCAGTGCCTTACCTTGCTCTGAAAAAATACTTGCATTACATTCCAGTAAATCCTTTCTTTTCATCCCGGGGCCACGGGGTTTCGCGCCGACTAAAAAAGCATAATCTACATCTTTGAATGCAACTAAAGGGTCATCAGTCAGGATAACTTTGTCCAATAGCGGGTAGGCGCAATCATTGAGCTCCATTTGTACGCCGTGTAACCGAGGTAACGCAGGGGTGATTTCTAAAAGTCTCAGTATAATAGGCTGGTCTAATCCAAATAGCTCTCCAGAGGCCAATCGAAACAGCAAGGAATAGCTAATTTGTCCTGCTGCCCCAGTCACTGCGATATCTATAGGTGTCTTCATCTATAATTCTTCCTGTTAGTTTATTGTTATTTTAGGGTCTGTTAACGATCGTATGCTCTAATATTAGCATTATATGGGGTATAATATCGCGATTTTATATAATCAGCCAAAATCTCTAAAAATAACACATACACTGAGTCAAATTTTAAAATTGACGATTATTTATTTCAATCTTCTATATAATCGTTTAACCTTTTACTGTCACAAACCTTTTGATAGCTAATGAAAAAACTGCTTTTCCAATTTGATACTGATGCCCATCCTTCTTCTTTTGATACCGTAGTAGCCTATGATGGTGGTGCTGATCACGTTATTGCTTATGGTCATCTCAATGCTGATAATATTCGGTCTTTGGTTGAGGGAACGATATTTACTCGCGCCCCTAAGGCAAAGAAAAATACCGCTATTTTTATTGGTGGTAGCAATATGGCGATGGGACAGGCTTTATTTGAAGCAGTACAATCCTATTTTTTTCAAGGGTTTCGAGTATCTGTGATGCTGGATAGTAATGGTAGCAATACCACAGCGGCAGCGGCCGTTGCCAAGCTAGCAAGTAGTGGTACGTTAAACGCTAAAAAAGCAGTGATTCTTGCAGGTACTGGGCCTGTTGGTCAGCGTGCTGCGGTTATGTTAGCAGAAGAGGGCGCACAAGTGACGATTGTATCGCGGCATATAGAAAGTGCTGGAATCGCCTGCCTTAGTATGAAAGAACGCTTTAATGTTGATTTAACGCCCGCAGCTGCACTGGACTCTGATGCGCGAGGGGATTTAATCGCGGATGCTAATATCGTACTGACGACAGGGGCGGCAGGTATAGAATTATTAAAACCTGAACATTGGCAAAATAACCCTCATTTAGAAATGCTTGCTGATGCAAATGCCACGCCGCCGATTGGTATCGGCGGCATTGATATGATGGATAAAGGACTAGAAAGGCATGGCAAAATAGTCTGGGGAGCCATTGGTTTCGGTACTTTAAAACTTGCGCTACAACGTGCCTGTATTGCGCGGTTATTTGCAGACAATAAGCAAATCCTGGATGCTGAAATAATTTTTCAGTTGGCGAAGGAAATGGCCTAAATAAAGTTTAATGGCTCAGAGTATTACAGATTTACGTCAATGTGCTGAGCAGATTTTTTGATAGTGACGACTATTGACTGTGCATAATACGGTAAATGTATAACTCATTGTTTAATAGTATAATAATTATTATGTCAACGGGATTTTCTTGGTAGTAATCTGCATTAACAGCTAATAGAAGTCACCAC
>CAZLLL010000328.1:0-4648 GCA_964560255.1 uncultured Methylomonas sp. | reverse complement strand
ATTCCAAAGTTCTGGATTTAACTTGACACGATCCCGTCTTAAGTTGGTAGCCAATTAATAAGTGGAGCAATTCGATTGCTCCCTCACCAACTCGACCAGTCTATCAGCTTTAAGCGGTCTATGAAAATAATACCCTTGACCAATATCGCATAGTCCATCTTTTAAAAATTGTAATTGCTCAAGAGTTTCTATCCCTTCTGCTATCACCTGCATGTTCATTTTATGTCCCA
This sequence comes from uncultured Methylomonas sp., assembly GCA_964560255.1. Classification (GTDB taxonomy): domain Bacteria; phylum Pseudomonadota; class Gammaproteobacteria; order Methylococcales; family Methylomonadaceae; genus Methyloprofundus. The sequence goes on along the minus strand of CAZLLL010000328.1, from coordinate 4,418 downwards.
ATACAATAATAGCCTCGATGATACAGGCATCATTTGCATCACGATTAAATAACTTGCTAATAAACGATTTATCAATTTTTAGTACATCAATCGGTAGACTATTGAGGTAATTGAGGGATGAAAAACCTGTGCCAAAATCATCTATGGCAATAGAAACTCCAGAGTCTTTTAATTCTTGTAATATATAAATGACTTGATCAAGGTCTTTCATCATTAGGCTTTCAGTCACTTCAAGCTCAAGTTCATTGGGGATAATCTGGTAATCAAAAATTAGTTTTTTGATTGTATTTAACAGCTTAGGCTGCATAAATTGACGCGGTGATAAGTTTACTGCGATACGAATACTCGGCAAACCTATGTCTCTCCAGGCTTTTATCTGTTGACAGACGCTCTTTAGTACCCACTCACCAATAGGTATAATTAAACCAATATCTTCAGCTAAGCTGATAAACTCAGCTGGCGAAATGATACCTCTTTGGGGGTGTTTCCAACGGAGCAAAGCTTCAGCCCCCATTATTTGTTGTGTATTCAGGTTTATTTGTGGCTGGTAGTATAGTTCAAACTCATCATTTAACAGTGCCTGATGCAACTCTTTTTCCATTTTTAAGCGTTCTCCAGCGCATTTATTGAATTCATTGGAATAAAACCTAAAAGCATTTCGGCCACTGTCCTTGACACTATACATTACTGCATCAGCATGGGCTAATAAGTCATCCGTTGTTTGTCCATCTTTTGGGAACAGACTAATGCCGATGCTTGCTGTCACAAACAAATCTTGCCCAAAAACATTGATAGGCTGCGATATGAGATGCAGTAATTTTTCGGCAATCTCAATGACATACTCTGCATGTTCCAGATTTTCTAATACAATGACAAACTCATCGCCTCCCCAACGAGCAGCAGTATCTATTTTTCTAACGCTGGAGATTAGGCGCATCGCAATTTGTTTAAGCAATAAATCACCTGCAGAGTGGCCTAAACCATCATTGATTTTTTTAAAGCCATCCAAATCAATAAACAGTACTGCGACATGATTTTTTGAACGTTTAGCCAAGTTTATGGCTTGAGTTAAGCGGTCACCCAGTAAGGTTCGGTTAGGTAATTCGGTAAGTGAATCATGTGTTGCAAGGTATGCCATTTGCTGGTTAATAGTAAACAGCTCTGTCATATCTCTTATCGCGTAGATAACTCCAGAAGTTTCTCCATCATCATTAATTATGGGGTTGACAATGAGTTGAATTGTATATTTTTGCCCCAGGTGATTAGTTAGGCATTTGATTTGAGCATTGGATGATATCTCTTGAAATCCAAGCATCTTATCCATGATTTCAATCTTATCATGACACTCTCCAATATGGTTAGTACAAAAAATATCATTAAAATATTTTCCTCTGGCTTTTATTAAAGGGTAAACAGATAAATTTTCAGCCTCTAAGTTCATAAATTCAATTTTACCCCGAGAATCTGTCATGACAACTGCCTCCCCGATTGCTTGTAAAATGACATTAGCCCTGGCTTTTTCTTTGAATAACAGGCCGGAAACTAAATCAATATAGCGCTTCCCCCAGAATAAGTACCCTAAAAATAAAGCACTAATGATTGGTACAAGCCCAAAAAATAAATGCTGGACAAGCAAGAGATATAAACTGATTGATAGGCTTAGAGAGAGAAATGAAATAAAAATTAGGAATGTAAAACGAGGAGAGGCAAAACTATATAAGGAAATAGGAATAAGAATCAAACAAACTGTTAAAAGTACGGAATAATACTTTTGCAGGTAATGAATGGAGGTATCATTTAATAGCATATCTAATGCATGAGCGTTAAATTCAATACCCGACATAAGCTTGCCATCATGAGTGACTGGTGTTGCAAAGCGTAAACCTAGCCCGCTTGCATTCACTCCAATTAAAACATATTTCCCTTTCAGGTTTTTTCTTAATTTTTCTGATTTTAATACGTCAATATAAGATAAAAAAGAATAGCGAGCCCCGTTTCCAGAAAAGGGGATACGAACATATTCAGTCAGAGAAGTTTTAGTTTCGCTAGCAAATGCAATCTGCTTAGACGCGGGGAATGTTGCTTTTTCTATACTGGAATTTCCTATTTTAAATAAGGATGTTACAAACGCAGGAATCTGAAGAGCAAAATTAACGTTAGTGCTCAGATGAAGCCCTCGGACAATACCCGCTGCATCAGGTTCAATGGAAGTATGTCCCAGAGAAGCAGCTGCAGCAGAAAGCTGTCCTATCGGTAACTTGACACGTATTTTAGAAAAGTTGTCATCGAGTTCAATCAAAGCCGGTAAAACAACTTGTCCATTGTGGCGAATCGCCTCGGCAAGACGAAAATCTGCTTCTGGGTCAGAAGCGGGCTCAAGAAAAAGAATATCCAACCCTACAGCCTGTACACCAGATTGAGTTAAATCATTGATCAATTGAGCATGAATTTTTCGTGACCAGGGCCATTGACCAAGGTTTTCAAGGCTCCAGTCATCAATAGCAATGACAACGATGCTAGAATCAGGCTGCTGGGGAAATAGCTTTATTTGCTGATCAAAAACCATATTATTCCAGTGCTGCAATCCTCCAAACCATTGAATTCCTCCCGCTAATAAAGCAATGGAGATAGCTAAAAAAATTGAATAATATTCTGCGAATAAATTTTTCATTTCAACCTGAATAATGCTAACAAAGCCAGCAAAGGAATAGGTAATAATAACCAATATGAATAATTATTAGGAATATTAATTTCCTGAGGAATACTAAAATAACTCATTATGCCATCGCTACTAATCGCTCGCATTCTAGCGTAATATTTTCCTGAACTTATTATGGGAACTATTAACTCAGAATTATCAAACAGTTGATCAATTAATAGCGTAGAAAATGTTCTGTCTTTTGCCATTTGAAAATGATATTTTTGACCTAGGGAGCCTTTTTTAAAATGGATTATCATTTTTTCGTTCAGAAATTCTGTTGACTCCATTGTTGGCACCGGCAATATTCGGTAAAAAATCTGTGGTTTAGAAAAAGAGCCTTCTCCTTCTTGATCTATTCCTCCGACTCGCCAGAAATAGGCTCCCGGCTTTAAAGCGTTGTTTAATTGTAGTGTTGAATCTACTATATGATTTTTATCAATTAATACTTGAGAAAAATCTTCAGTTGCAGATAGTTGAAAATGATAGCCAATACTTGCTTTATCTCCTGTCCAGGAAAATAGGGGAACTGTTTGATAATCGACTGATTTAGGTTCTAATAATCTTGGCACTATGGGGAGAGCATCCAATTCGATTTGAAACTGTACATCTTTACCTTCCAGGCCGTATTGATCAATAAGGCGAATTTGCATATGATAATAACCATCTAAAAAATCAGGTATTTCAATTTGCTCTGCCGGAAAGACTCTACTAAATAGTATATTTTCAAAAGCGTCACTACTTGCCATTTGTACTCGATAGTGCTGTCCTATAACTAATTTAGGTAAAACAAACTGAACAGGGATTTGCTCAAATCGTTTAGAAACTTTATCAATATCAGGTGGATCGAGTAATTTTATTGGCGGTTTTGGTGGTTTATTCATTTCTGTGATGGTTCCAAAGCCATTGGGAATGAGTTCAAATTTACCGAGATTGCTAACGACAACACCACCTTCTAGTACCTCTGTATGTGAGAGAGAATTTTCAGGGATAGAACTGACACGATATCGGGTTCCACGAACGGATGTCACAGAGACTGGAGTTGTTATTTCAAACCTGCTTGCAGGGTTCTTTTGAGGGGTGACCTGAGTTTCTAGCCGCCCTTTCTTAAGATATACTCTAAAATGGCTCTTCCCTGTCTGCTGACTACTTTTAAGTATTTCAATATTCAGGATACTGTTTTCTTCGAGTATGATACGCGAGTTGTCAATAAACTCTAAGGTAACAGATGAATTTTCACCTGTCTGGATGCTATTGCCGGCAAGAATAGGGACACCTAAAATTAACCTAGAGAGAATCCCTTTATCTTTTTCAATTAAATCTACTTTTCCCTGAATAGCAAGGACACGTATTGGTGTTGGAAAACGACGTATCCACTTTATTGGAATCCTTATTTTTGTATCAGGCGTAAGGAATAAAGGGTCTAAAATATTATTCAGTTCCTGAATTTTTTTTACGTAGGTTTCGTTAACTAAATATTGATGAGTCAATCCCCATAAGGTATCGCCTTCTTTAACGGTATAAATCCAGTTATCGGATAAAACTTTTGGGGGATTAATGAATAGAAAAATGGTCAGAAAGGTAAACAGGAACTTGCTAAATTGAACATTCATAATTTGATAATTAACTTAATAGTACCTTAAGGAACGTGTATAAAATAACTTGAGGAACTTGCTAAATTGAACATTCATAATTTGATAATTAACTTAATAGTACCTTA
>CAZLLL010000327.1:0-4667 GCA_964560255.1 uncultured Methylomonas sp. | reverse complement strand
AAGACGGACAAAAAGACCAGCAATATTGGATGATTATTTGTTTCCATCCCCCTTAAACAACCGCATCAAACTCAATATTCTGTGCGCCATTCAACACCATAAAATGCTTACCCTTAGACCTGGAAATTAACGTTACCCCCGATAACTGAGCCATTTCCAGCCCCATCTGTGTAGCCCCTGAGCGAGATAGCAAAACCGGAATACCCATCTGTGAAATTTTAATCACCATCTCAGACGTTAAACGCCCTGTAGTATAAAAAATCTTGTTATTACCTGATACATCCTGTAACCACATATGTCCGGCAATTGCATCTACCGCATTATGCCGGCCGACATCTTCAACAAACAACTCCAGTTTATCATCTGTATACAAAGCACAACCATGCACTGCACCTGCTTTTTTATACACCTCATTATGTGTTCTGACCGAATCCAGCAATGCATACAAGGTGGATTGGCGCACATGATTTTCAGGCACACGAATTTTCTGTAATTTCTCCATTAATCTGCCAAACACAGTCCCCTGACCACACCCTGTCGTCACAGTATGCCGCTCCATCTGCTTAGAAAAATCACTACTCTCACCAACCGTCACAACAGCGACTGATTCAGTTTCCCAGTCGACCTGAACTATTTTAATCTCCTCAATTTGCTCAAAAAACCCCTGGTTTTTTAAGTAGCCTAAGGTTAATAACTCAGGGTGAGAACCAATAGTCATCAAGGTTACAATTTCCTGCTTATCAACATAAATAGTCATGGCTCGTTCGCCCACTAGCTGTAGCTCGCGCTGTTGCCCTTTTTCATCAATACCAATCACTTTTTTAGAAACACTTAAGCCGGCATCGGTCATTTCTGGTTTCGTTATCATTCCTTGGTCTCTAAATCAGTCAATTGTTCTGGCGTATTAATATTAGAAAAAAATTCAGGATTGGCGCTAAAATCTACCGTAACCCATGTATGCCGCTTAAACCAGCGATCTATCTTACGCTCCCCTTGTGCTAAATAACGTTGCAAACTACTTTTTAACGAACTCCGAATAGCCATAAAAACTGGATGAATGCGTTCTCCATCAAATGCGACAGCAATATCAGTCTGACTACGTTTATGCGCGTCTAGCAAAGTTTGCAAACCATCTGCTGTCATAAAGGGAGAATCACAGGGTATTACCAATAAAACATCATGTTCACAGACATTTAAAGCCGCATAAATCCCTGCCAGGGGCCCTGCAAAATCATCCGTCGCATCACATATTACCGGATAATCAAATTGCTGATATTGTTCAATATGACGGTTGGCATTAATCAATAATTCATCCACAACAGGAGCCATCGCCTGCAAGGCATAAGTGATCATTGCTTTATTATTAAACAGGATGAGCCCTTTATCCTGTTGGTGCATACGCCTTGCCAAACCACCTGCCAAGATAACACCCGATACTTTAGACTGTTTATTCATTACTTAATTCTGCTAATATAAAATTCGTAGACACTTATGAAAACATTAAACGTTCATTTAATCAATAAGATTTAAGCATGGTTCTTTTCCTTTTGGCGTGAAGGTATAATTCATTAATAATCAACTTACTATAAGTAATTAAAATAAGTTTCTAACGTAAGTTGTAACAGGTTTTCGTCGCAAAAAAAATCACAACAATGCCGGTATTGTTGAGTTGCTTCTTACATTGAGCGGGTCTATTATCTGTTTTTTTATATTAAAAATACATTAATTATTAGAGTGTTATGGAAAACCGTATAAATAATAAAAATATAACATTAGAAATCAGGCATTTTTAATCGCATGTAACACATTGATTTTAAATGATTCTATATAAGTCATTGAAACCTAATAAACTTAGTATAACTATTTGTTTTAAAATTAAAAGTTAATCGAAAAATATAAAACCATACCCGCTCAATGTGAGTTGCTTATGAAATTTATCAGTAATCTTGATGATAATAGCAAAATTAATGGTTATTTTTTTTAAAAATATGACTAAGAAAATACAATGTAATACATTGTATTATATTATTTTTATTGACCACGCCAAAGGAAAAAGGTAACCGTTCACGTCCCCTCTAAATACTGTAACAAGTTATTTTTTATATTATTAATTGTAGTGTAATTTTGTGAAAATTAGACTCTTAAAAAATATATCTTTGTTTTTCAACATATTATATTTTTTCTGCCACTTATTGATATATTGTTTTTATTTTTCAATTCGTTAAAAAACAATGACTTAAGGGGCACGTGAACAGTTACGGAAAAAGAGCCTATAAAATGCTAGTAAAGTTGTTGATTATAAATAATGTCTTTTTCATAAGTCATTGATTACTTATTCAGTGGTAAAATAAATAGAGGTTGAAGAGCCTGTTTTTTCGATATTTTATGTTTAAAAAAACTGTAAAGCATTGAATTTAAATATACTCTACAATATAGAGTATGGGGCTTCGACAGCCTAGGGGTTACCTCGAAGCGAGTAATGATCAAACCATGTCCTGGCTATGAGGTTTTGGGCATTTGGACACCCTAGGTTAAACTCAACACAAAACGGAATGATTATCGTCTAAGCAGAATTCAGCAAAATACGTTTAGGAATGTGGGCTACCAACTTAAGACGGGACAAGCCATCATTTGTAGGGTCGGCAATCTTTTCTGCCCACCGAGGTTCAACTTGATGGTGGGAAAAAAAACTGCCCCACCCTACTTATTTTGTAAAGGAGTTGTCCCGTATTAAGTTGGTAGCCGAATTTATTCGTACTGTGCGAATGAATTCGCATCTACAGTTGCTCAAGTTATTGCGTGCACGTTCCTTAGGAATGGGAATTGAATAAGTTGTGCAATTATGACGCAGTATTTTTGTTTGCCTTCAAGGCGCGGTAACAGGTGCATAGCTAGCTACGTAACTGTTTCCGCAACACAGAAGGCGAACAAAAAGACAAGTCAGAATGCACACGTTATTTGATTCCCATTCCTTAGCTCTTGCATCAAATGGAAGAGCCAGTAAATCTCGTAAAGCGGCTAACCAATGGACAGCGATTTTTCAATACTTTTTAACCGATCCTCCTAATCGAGAGTTGCCTGGTTCTCAAGAAACGCGAATACGAGATCGTGACCAGCCAATACTGATTAGGCCGATTAACAGTAAAGCTATGGAGTCTGGCTCAGGTACATTGAGTGCAATCAGCATTTGTTGTGCTGCCAGATCGTGAATAAAAGCCGTAGGATGTAAGCCATCGTAATATAAATATTGATCAGGATCAGCACATATCGTACCGCCTCCAGTAAAATTGATATCATCGCCAGTATAGCAGCGATCCGAGGTATTAATGAGATTAAAATCACCCGGATTATTAACGACTAAGTTGATAAATGAAAAAATATCGAAACGGGTTAAATCAATTCCGGAGAGTGTATCAAGATTGGCTTCTAGGCGGTCATTGAAAGTTATTGTCAAATCTGTGGTAAAGGATGAAAGCCCTGGTATAGCAGGCTCGGTAAAGCGCGGAACACTCCCCACATCAGGACTATTTATGACTAGAAAATGATTTGCACCCACCCCGCTCAACTGGTTAATCATGCTTAAGATATCATCTGCGGCTGACTCAACCAGTCCCACAGAAAGTGCCTGAGCAGGTGAACCAAAAAGCACCCCTGCATCCTGAATATTATTAGCACCGGCAAACAATACAAATAGCGCGTCTTGATTAGCCGTGCCACCACCAAGCCCAGCGACAAATGTATTAACCTGATTAAGCACACTAAAACTAGGGCTGATACTATGAGAATCTGTATTTGCAGCAGCGAAAGCGAAGTTGGAGCCTCCCAGTAACGAGGGTACTATAGGTAATCCCAGGTAAGCAGCGAGGCGATCGGAATAAACTGGGCCATTGCTGAAACGTCCATTGAAGTAGTTACTGTCTGGGATGGCTCCACCAGTTACGGTAAAAATATTGCCGGTATCGGTAAGACTGTCACCAAAAAAATTGATTCCGGTAAAGGGCATTGCCATGGCAGTAGAAGGTAATGCCAAGGCGATAACAAGAACAGCCAGTTTTCGCCAACTAGACAATGTGGCAACGCAAAGGTTTAGAGAGTTTGTGGAAAGTGATAAAAGCATGGTTTATCCTTAATGATAGATTATAAAACAAACATTTCGTCCTTTGCACTCATGTAAATTAGTACACTAAAAACGAATGGAGTATAAAAGAATAAAAATTTTTGCAAGAGTGCAATAGCTTTAGCTATTATTGATTTGATAAAAAGCCAAAGTTTTTTACTCCAGCGCTGTTAATATTGAAAAGTATGAGATACCAAAAATTTTTATAATTTTCAGCCCAATTCTAACAGCTATCAATTTGCAAACCTAGGGAGCTGGAAATAAATAATCGTCCAATATTGGGCAGGATTTTTGTTCGTATTCAAGGCGTAGTAACAGGCGCATAGCTGGCTACGTAACTGTTGCTACAACGCAGAAGACGGACAAAAAGACTAGCAATATTGGGCATCCTTCATATTTCCTATAAAGTAGTTTACACATGAAGGCTAGCAAAGAAAAAAATTAAAAATTTTATTTCTTGTAATCATTTGATTAATATATCTATTTTTTTAGATAAAAAATATTTTTATTTCCTTGTACCCTTCATAGTGTCAACTGGGCAATGAAGGAT
>CAZLLL010000326.1:0-4669 GCA_964560255.1 uncultured Methylomonas sp. | reverse complement strand
TCATCATAGGCAGTCAATACGAAGTTGATGCAAAAAGGATCATGCAAGTGATCCCCAAAAGGTTTGAAAAGTTTGGACTCACCATACACCCAGAGAAAACCAAAATGATCCCGTTCGGAAAGCCGGCTTCAAAGAAAGAAGTTAGCAAAGGTGATGCGACATTCGATTTTCTCGGATTCACACACTACTGGGCGAGAACAAGAGTAGGGTATTGGGTTATAAAGCGTAAAACAGCGAAAAAGAAAATGCGGAAGAGCATCGTTGCCATGCGGGAGTGGTGTCGAAATAATCGGCACAAACCGCTCAAATGGCAATACCAGATGCTATGCTCAAAATTAAGAGGGCACTTCCAATATTTCGGAGTACGGTGTAATATGCGATCAATGGAAGCGGTACGACATTTTGTTATCCGATTGAAGCTTTCCCACTTCCCATGCCCAAAATCGTTCACAATGTCTGATAGCTTGCAGGGTAGCAAAGTTATGCGTCATGGCAGAGTTTTTGCCTTGATTCCCGAAGAACCGTATGAGTGAATTGCTCACGTACGGATCTGTGGGGGGATTGGTTCAGTAATGGCTGATTCTACCCGGAAAATTTAGCACAGCTACTTCAGTACTACTGATTCACGGAGAGAGGAAAGTGTGCTTTGCGGAAACTGAGCGGGACTCAATGTGAAAAAATGCAAAATGCTCTGAATAGCTGACGGTAGTGAAAGCAGGAAGTATAATAGCTCGCTTAGTGTAAAATAGCTGTTATTTTCTTAATTTACGTTAAATGGCGTATTTATGTCCCGTCCTAAAAGTCAGTTTATCCCTCTTAATATTGCAATATTAACCGTGTCAGATACACGCACCGAAGCGAATGATATCTCAGGAAAAATACTTGTTGAAAGGTTAATAAAATCAGGCCATAAGGTTTTTTCCAAAGACATTGTGACGGATGATATTTATCAAATTCGTGCAACTGTCTCTAAGTGGATTGCCAACGATAAGGTCAATGTTATTATCAGTACCGGAGGGACTGGTGTGACCGGTCGTGATGGTACACCAGAAGCGGTTGAACCGCTGCTGGATAAAACCTTGCCTGGCTTTGGTGAAGTCTTCAGAATGCTTTCATATCAGGAGATAAAAACATCAACGATACAATCCCGTGCACTTGCTGGTGTTGCAAATGCAACTTATATTTTTTGTTTACCTGGCTCTTCCGGTGCCTGTTGTGTCGCATGGGATAAATTAATCAGTGAACAATTAAATTTTACAAGCAAACCGTGTAATCTGGTTCAGTTAATGCCAAGACTAATGGAAAAATAATGCACCCCATGTTTCTTTTTTTAAGTACTTTAACCGCCTTTCTTGCTGTTGCGATGGGCGCATTTGGAGCGCATGCTCTTAAAACAGTTTTAACGCCAGATATGCTCGCTGTTTACAAGACCGCAGTAAGCTATCAAATGTGGCATGCATTAGGCTTAGGTTTAATCGCCGCATTAAGATACCTTCATCCTCAAGACAGTTTGATAAAATATGCTGGCTGGCTGATGTTTGCAGGTATTATTTTATTCTCCGGTAGCTTATACATACTTAGCTTATCTGGGGTAAAATGGCTGGGGATGATTACGCCTATAGGGGGAGTGTGCTTTTTAAGCGCATGGCTACTACTGATTATTTTTTCGTATAAATCCTGGCAACCTCAAGAGTAATTTGCAAAAATGAGCATCTTGCTTTTTCCCCTAAAGTAGTCTGTATTTTTCGATATTTGAGAAGCACGTAGTACGCACGTTGTTATCTGTGCCAAGCATGTCTCCGATTACGCTACGTTAATCGGAGCTACAGCCCAGGAAACAATAGTCTGAGTAGTGACTAACTTTAATTATATACCCGATTAATTATTTTGGTTACTAGTAGAACCAAACACGCAATATAGAGCATAGTGAGCAATACATAGATGTCAGAAATTAGCCCTCAAACTATTTACCTTAAAGATTACCAGGTTCCCGAATATTTGATTCAAACAGTGGATTTAAATTTTATTCTTGAGGCTGAACATACCCGTGTAGTATCTCGCTTAACTATTACCCATAATCCTGAGAACCATACCAGACATGCACCACTTACGTTATTGGGAGAACAGTTAACTCTAATCTGCGTTGCACTGGATGGCGTAAAACTAACCGAGCACCAATATAAACTTAGTAATGAATCTTTAATTATTAAGGATATTTCACAGAATACAACGTTTACGCTAGAGATTGAAAATACTATTAACCCAAAAGCGAACACTGCGCTGGAAGGCCTGTATGTTTCCAATGATATGTTGTGTACACAATGTGAAGCGGAAGGTTTTAGAAAAATAACCTATTTTCTTGATCGGCCAGATATTATGTGTCGCTTTACCACGACGCTGGTGGCAGACAAAACGCTCTATCCGGTTTTATTATCTAATGGTAATAAAATGGAACAGGGTGAGTTAAGTGACAATCGACACTGGGTGACCTGGGAAGACCCTTTTAAAAAACCATGCTATTTATTTGCGCTGGTTGCTGGAAAACTAGAGTGTATTGAAGACCATTTCACCACCATGAGTGGGCGTGACATTCGTTTACAGATCTATGTTGAAGCACATGATATAGACAAGTGTACTCATGCCATGAAATCCCTCAAAAATGCCATGCGTTGGGATGAGGAGGTTTATGGGCGTGAATATGATTTAGATCTATATATGATTGTCGCAGTAGGGCACTTTAATATGGGAGCTATGGAAAATAAAGGGCTCAATATTTTTAATACCAAATTTGTCCTTGCTCGCCCTGATACAGCAACTGATATGGATTATGAGTATATCGAAGGTGTTATTGCCCATGAATATTTTCATAACTGGACAGGCAACCGGATTACCTGTCGTGATTGGTTTCAGCTGAGTTTAAAAGAAGGCTTTACCGTCTTTCGTGATCAGGAATTTACCGCTGATCAGGCTTCCCGAGCCGTTAAACGTATTGATGACGTTAATATGCTGCGTACGCGTCAATTTACCGAAGATAGTGGCCCATTATCCCATCCAATACGCCCAGAAGCGTATATAGAAATCAATAATTTTTATACCCTGACAGTGTATGAAAAAGGCGCAGAAGTCGTGCGTATGTTACGCACTTTATTAGGCAACAAAGCTTTTTATCTTGGTTGCGATTTATATTTTCATCGTCATGATGGGCAGGCAGTCACCTGTGAGCACTTTGTCCAGGCAATGGAGGATGCAAATAATACCGATTTAAGTCAATTCAAACGCTGGTATGCCCAGGCAGGAACACCGCTACTGACAGTAGAACAGGTATTCGATAAAGACCAGCAATGCTTATTATTAACCCTGAGTCAAAGTATCCCAACTCAATCTAAACCGGCTGTACTACATATCCCTGTTAAAGTCGCCTTATTTGATAACCAGGGCTCACATATACCTCCTATCATTGATGGATTAACGGCCAAAGACGATGAAGTGACTCTGGAATTAACACAGCAGGTACAAACCTTTGTTTTTCAAAATATCTCTAGCAAGCCTGTAGTATCCATTTTACGTGGATTTTCAGCCCCGGTTAAGCTGGATATACAGCGCCCTTTAGTAGAGCTTGCTTTTTTATTGCAACATGATGATGATAGCTTTAATCGCTGGGAAGCAGGTCAGCAATTAAGCGTAGCCATTATCTTTGAATTAATGGATGCCATCAAATCAGGACAGAAATTACGCATTTCCGATATATTAATAGAAAGCTTTAAAGCTATTCTAAGCAAGCAGTGGACTGATTTATCTTATTTGGCTTGTTTACTTTCCTTACCCACCGAAAATTATCTTGCTGGGCAGATGTCTATTGTCGAAGTAGGGGCTATTCACCGAGCAAGACAGTTTGTAAAACTCAGCTTGGCTAAACAATTATTTGCACAATTTAATGCCCTGTATAGCGAAAACCATCAGGATGAAGCGGGCGTATTAACAGAGCCAGCCATCGCTAGACGCAAGATCAAAAATATCTGCCTTGATTATTTATCACAGCTAGAAACAGAAGAAAGCTACCAACGAGCAAATAAACAATTTTCCACCGCGCATACAATGACAGATCAGATTGCCGCCTTAAGCGCAATTGTCAATAGCCAAAACCCTTCTAAAAATAATTGTTTACAGAAATTCTATCAACAATGGCAAGATGAAGCTCTGGTCATTGATAAATGGTTCGGTATACAGGCTTGCAGCCCACAAACAGACACCTTTACAGTGGTACAATCCTTACTAGAACATAGTGCTTTCGATTTGCAAAACCCTAATAGGGTACGTGCTTTAGTGGGTGCATTTAGTCAGGCTAATCCACTGCATTATCATGCAGTGAATGGTCAGGGATATCAATTATTAGCCGACCAGGTGATTGCTTTAAATAGCTTTAACCCGCAAGTTGCTTCGCGTATGGTCGGTGCATTAACTCAGTGGCACAGGTATGACGAGCAACGACAAATATTGATGAAACAACAATTAGAGCGAATTATTCATACCGAGAATATTTCTAAAGATGTGTTTGAAATTGCCAGTAAAAGCTTGATTTAGCAAAGCTTAGGAATGGGCACGAAATAAACTAAACAACTGTAGGTTCGAATTTATTCGTACCTACAACTTTGTGTTAAAAAGTTGCTCA
>CAZLLL010000325.1:0-4685 GCA_964560255.1 uncultured Methylomonas sp. | reverse complement strand
CAAATAATCATCCAATATTGCTAGTCTTTTTGTCCGTCTTCTGCGTTGTAGCAACCGTTACGTAGCCAGCTATGCGCCTGTTACTACGCCTTGAATACGAACAAAAATCCTGCCCAATACTGGACGATTATTTATTTCCAGCTCCCTTAAAGTTAAGGTAAGGAATAAAAAAGCTATTGGACTCCTGCAACACCCTGTTGTGAAAGAAGGCACCTCACCCCTGTAAATATGCCTGATTACGGAGAAAATAATGAAGATTCATTTTCAGCAATGACTTTCTAAACACCTTTAGAATACGAATCGAAAATCCCTGAATCTGATCCCAAGATTCCATCATTGAAATTTATAGCATCACCTTAACCTCTGAAATCAGGAGCTCTTGAAAATTATGAAAGTAGAATTGATTTTTTGTTTACTGGATAAAGTGAGAGATGAATTAACGCTGAATGATCTAGTTGATTTGACTAAGGATGTCGAGATTGACTACGTTGAAGAAAAGGCAGAATTTATCATTCGTGTCGTTTCAGGTTGCGAAGAATTAATACAGACGGTAAAAAATCGCTTATCAGATGCCCGAAGTTCAAATTGTCTGGTTATATCTGATCAATTAATTGATAATAAAAACAAGCATGACCCATTTCCTTCATCAACGGCCAGAGTCATCATTAAAGAAATCCGCAATAGCACATCAGTTTGTGGTTTGATTGCCCTGACTAAAACGCTTACATCACATGTACAAGGTATTGATGCTAATGCTCTCTCGGGCAGAAAAAAGCGCCAAGAACTACGTCGCTATATTGAGCAAATCACCCATAGGCTTTGGTATAAAAATCCACCAAAAAATTTATTTCAACATAGTAAAGGGCACCTTTTCGAGTTTGATATTCGCCCTGTCACTGATCAATATGCCTTGCAGAAAAGCTTTGAACTAAGAGGTCGTATTTATACGGCACTAGGTTATATTGAATCATCAAATAGGCAAGCCCCAATCGAAATGGATGCTTATGATCTTACTGCGATACATTTTCTAGTACTTGATCACGCTAACGGAGATCGAATCGCGGGAACGATGCGGTTAATCATTCCTGGGCTCAATCCACTTATTTCAGTCAACAATCAGTATAATCTGAATAATTTTGAAGAATGGACACTCAATATCGCTAAAAACTGCGCAGACCGGCAATGGTGGAAAACGGTGGGGAGAGGCTCACCCAGCGCATTGCCAGTACTGGAAGCATTTACTTATTTTAATATTACTGAGCTG
Organism: uncultured Methylomonas sp.; assembly: GCA_964560255.1. Classification (GTDB taxonomy): domain Bacteria; phylum Pseudomonadota; class Gammaproteobacteria; order Methylococcales; family Methylomonadaceae; genus Methyloprofundus. The sequence goes on along the minus strand of CAZLLL010000325.1, from coordinate 3,421 downwards.
GAATTTAATGTCAATACATCACTCATGCCACGTAATGTTTGTGAGCTCAGTCGACTGATAGTTGCACCTGAATACCGTGGTATGGGGATTTCAAATTTATTAATCAATCATGCAATTAAGGTTGCAAAAGAACTAAAACGTCAAAATATATGGCTTGAATGTGCTCCCCACCATATTGACATGTACAAAAAACATGGATTTATCGTTAAAGATCACCAGGGGCAATATTTTTACGAAAGAGCGCAACGTCTGGATACCTGGGCTGTTGCAATGTATCTGGGGGTTGATACCTGTCAGAATTCGTCAGATGGGGCAAGCACTGTTTGCTATCGCTTACCAATTACTGACTTACGCAGTGGCAATTGTTCTTTATTGTTTCGCTTTGCGCAACGCTCAGCTGCCGATGTGGAGAACGCTTTCAATCGTCCCATTAATACGGGGAAAGTATCCGAAGAGGGAAAGCTTCGCGGTGTTTCGGCTTCGTTGAAAAACTTGATCCCTGCAACTTTATCCTGTCTTGAGATCAATAATTTCATCATTTGTTTAAAAGTACTGATGAAACAGCTTAAAGTGGATAAACTTTCTCTACAACATAGCAATGGGCGCAGCTTTAGTTTTAACCCCGAAGATATTAATTCTGCTCAGCGGGACGCTATTGAATCTAAAATTTTACACTGGCTTAGGTAAAAAAGATGGCTGAAAAAAAAATCGCAATTTTAATGGGTAATACCGAGTTTCCTGAAAGTAAAGGAGCACTACCTCCGTTACCATCATCCAGAAATGATGTTGCAGAGCTACAAAAGGTACTGACTGATCCAGAATTTGGCCGGTTTACTGATATCATACCGCTGATTGACTTACCACATCACAAATTAATGCTCAGTATTAATCAGGTCTTTCGGGAAGCCAGCAGGGATGATGAAATTTTGCTCTATTACTCAGGTCATGGTCAACTTGATAGTCGAGGTGCGCTGCATTTTGCAACAATAAATACCGATTTGGATTTACTTCATGCGACCTCATTACCGGCTGATACCCTGAGTGCCATGTTGCGAGAAACACGTTGCGGACGCATTGGGATGTTAATAGACTGCTGCTATTCGGCAGCGATAGGCCGGTTTGATAAACATTTTGAAAAACCCTTTATTCGAAGTGTTGAAAATTTAGAACTGACGATTACCGAAGGCTATGCATTATCCATTATTGCCGCCTCCAGTACCATTGACTATGCACAAGATTGTGATGAAAAAGAGCTAGGACTACTGACTCATTGTATTATCGAAGGTATTACATCTGGCAAGGCAGACTTTAATGATGATGGACTCATCTCCATGTCTGAGCTTTTTACTTACGTCAAAACCAAGATGCCAGAGTCACAAAAACCTGTCTGGTTCAGTACTGGGCCAGTCGGTAGCCTGATTGTTTCTCGCAGTAAGCTTGGGAAAATAACACCAACGTTAATTGAGCGACTTAAAACGGCGCTAGATAAAGCACTTGCAACAGGTGATATTGGTCAGTTTAATTATGATAATGCGCAACTAATTTTAAACAGTAGCCTGGATAAAATTGCAACTCATCATGAACCCAGCATACGTCTATTAAGTGCATGGGCCAATCATGAAGTATCTCACGACCATTTTATAGAACAGTGGTATCAGTTTAACGATACAGGTCTTCCCGAAGCAAAAACAGTGGTACAGTCCACAGCAATTAAAGATCGCTGGGAAATTGTGCGCACCTGCCGAAAACCTGCGATTGACCTAATGAGCCCCACTTATCTTTTAGATCGAAATTTTCAGTTTCTCGACTGGAATCCGATGTTTGATGAATTAATAGCAAAGCCTCTTGCCTTGATGCGCGGTCGGCATGTTGAAGAATTTATCCTGAAGCTTGATAATAAAAGAGAAGTGATCAAGCGTGGTCGTGCCATATTCGAATTAGAGCAATACCCGATTGTGGATACAGAAGTCCTTAAGTTAAAAACTCGATATGGACTGGTTCACTTTCAAAAAATTGCCTCTCAGATTGCCGATGATGATGGCGGAACGCTTGCCTGGGCTGTCAACCTTAATATTATTAAGTCAGATGATGATGAAAAAATGTGGCATGATCTGGCTGAACGTCTCAAGCAAGAAGTGAACTGGTCACTCTATGCTAAATCTTATGATCGCATGTTATTGAATTTTGATGCCTATCATGAACTGATTAACAAGATGGTCGCGCTGCTGGGTAAAGAGCCGTTAGTGGTACTGGATTTGGCATCAGGCACTGGCAATGTCACCATGCAAATGCTACAGCAATCAACTGAACGTACTGTCTGGGCACTAGAAGCGAACGAAGATATGCTGGAATATATGCGCGAAAAAGTATCTGGCTTAAGAGGGGATAATAAAAAAGTACATATTCTTAAGGGAGATCTATTGCTAAGCTTGCGGGAAATAGATGACAACTCTTTTGATGGCGCGGTTATGATGAATGCACTGTATGCCATGCCAGACCGTCCCCGTTGCTTACAGGAAATTTTTCGGGTACTAAAGCCTGGCGGTATTTTAGTGTATTCGTCCTCAACCACGGAAACCGATGTAGACAGACTGTTTGCTGCAATCCGCACCAATCTGCAACAAAATGATTGTCTGGATTCCATGCATGCTGTGGTTGATAGTGCCTATGATCGACATATGCAAATGATGGATAATATTATTAAAGATAGTCATGAAGATGTGGTGAATTATGCGAAACATGCAGGCTTTTGTGTCGCAGCGGATGATGTAGAGCAGGGAGCTTATGAAGGTGCAGTGACTATCGTTAAGGCCATTAAAATGGAAATTAATATTGGTGAAGTTGAAAATCCCGTACCAGCCGATCAAAAAGTGCGCGTTTTTATCAGCTATGCGCATGAGGATAAAGAATGGTGTCAGCGGATAAAAGATTATTTAAATCCATTAACACTTGATGAAGACATTGAAGTATGGACTGATCAGTCATTGGAGTATGGTGATCATTGGCGCGATACCATTAAGCAGAAACTGGAACAATCAACGGTCGCAATCTTGTTGGTTAGCACGCCTTTTCTTAATTCAGAATTTATCACCAATAATGAATTACCCTCTCTGTTACACTCAGCCAAATCACAGGGTTTATTAATCGTTCCTGTGATACTTGAGCAATGTTTATTTGAGTTTGTGTCTTACAAATACCCTGATCCCAAAAAGGGGCCAGAAGAATTTAAGTTATCAGAGCTGCAAGTTGCAGGCTCCCCCACCAAATCAATGGCGATGCTGGATAAACCTAGGCAAAATCTGGTTTTGTATGAAATTGCCAAGCGTATTATGTCTATGAAGCAAAAGTCAAGTGGTTAAGAAAGACAATGACTTAGGAATGGAAATTGAATAAGTTGTGTAATTATGACGCAGTATTTTTG
>CAZLLL010000324.1:0-4689 GCA_964560255.1 uncultured Methylomonas sp. | reverse complement strand
TCTATCTGTCCCTGAATTAAGATGACATATTAAAAAACCAATACGTTAGACTCAATTGAAAATCGCAAAAACAATCCACGCCTCAGCCCTCTATAGCTTCATCTACAAATCAAGCAAAAACTCAAACCCAACAATTTTAGATTCAAATTTGACTCTATATATACCATACATAAATAGCAAAGTCAATTTTTATGTGATATAAGCCTCACTTTAAATATAAATACCTTGTCAATTTATTAAATATACGCTAGACATAATGATGCCTCAGCCACTATTACCTATATATTTAAAACAAACCGCAAAACAGGCAATATCCAAGACTAATTCCCAAACCCAGCAAGTATTGCTTGCCTCTATACTCTTAGCATCAAATAAAGGCAAAGCGAGTCATTCCAGCCTCTTTCCCAATAACACAACCTGCCAATCTCCATCCTACTCAGCAACTCTGATTAAAATAATGTAAAATACGCAAATAATTCAACATTCTGCAATAAAGGAGACCTAACAAAATCAATAAATAGTAATCAATAATAAGCAGTGTTTTTTAATAATAACAATAGGGCAGTTTTTTACACTTACACATACTCTGTGATTAGGAGAAAAGAATGATAATTGGTATACCAAAAGAGATTCATAAAGGGGAAAAACGTGTAGCAACTACCCCAGCTATAACCGAACAACTACTCAAACTGGGTTTCAGTGTAAATATTGAAACAGGTGCGGGTTCGGCAGCTCACTTTTCTGATCAGGCATATATAGACGCGGGAGCGACTATTATTAACGATGTCAAAAAGCTTTGGTCAGACTCTGATGTGATTATAAAAGTCCGTGGTCCGGAAAAACATCCAGGACTGGGTATCGATGAAGTAGAGTTACTGTCTGAAGGCGGATGCCTGATTAGTTTTATCTGGCCAGCGCAAAATGAGGATTTGTTAAATCGCTTGACGGCAAAAAAAGCGACTGTTTTGGCGATGGATAGTATTCCGCGTATTTCCAGAGCGCAAAAATGTGATGCCTTAAGCTCCATGTCTAATATTGCGGGCTATCGAGCAGTGGTTGAAGCAGCACAAAATTTTGGCCGGTTTTTTACTGGACAGATTACTGCCGCGGGCAAGGTACCACCCGCAAAAGTGATGATTATTGGTGTCGGTGTTGCGGGCCTTGCAGCTATTGGTGCAGCAAAAAGTATGGGCGCGATAGTGCGTGCATTTGATACACGGCCTGAGGTTAAGGAGCAGGTCGAAAGTATGGATGCAGAGTTTCTGATGCTGGACTTTGAAGAACAGGGCTCTGGCACGGGTGGTTATGCCAAAACCATGAGCAAGGAATTTATCGAAGCCGAAATGGCACTGTTTGCTGAGCAGGCCAAGGAAGTCGATATTATTATTACCACGGCTCTTATTCCCGGAAAACCTGCTCCAGAGCTGATTACCGAGGACATGGTAAAAGCTATGAAGCCAGGTAGTGTCATTGTCGACCTGGCCGCTGAGCAAGGTGGTAACTGCAAATTAACCCGAGCCGGAAAAATAGTGGTTAAACACGGTGTCAGCCTTATTGGCTATACGGATCTACCTAGCCGTATGGCAGCACAATCCAGTCAGCTATACGGGACTAATCTGCGCCATTTATTGACAGAGCTCTGCCCTGAGAAAAATGGTGAGATTGTTGTTAATATGGAGGATGAGATGATTCGCGGTGCAACAGTGACTACGGAAGGTAAAATCACCTGGCCACCGCCTGCACCTAAATTATCAGCAGCTCCCGCGCCTAAAACAGAAGCACCTGCAGCCGTCATTGAGAAAGCTAAGCCACTGGTGCCTGAAATGCTCAAGCAAGGCATTATTTTGGGCGGTGTTGCGCTACTGTTATATACTGTGGGTGCAAACGCGCCTGCGTCTTTTATGACTCATTTCACTGTCTTTGTGCTGGCTTGTTTTATTGGTTATCAGGTTATCTGGAATGTATCGGCCTCATTGCATACACCGTTAATGAGTGTTACCAATGCGATTAGCGGTATTATTGTGATTGGCGCACTGATTCAAATTTCTTCTCCCGGCATTATGATTACTTTACTGTCGGGACTTGCCATTTTAATCGCATCGATTAACATCGCCGGTGGCTTTTTAGTCACGCGCCGGATGTTAGAAATGTTCAGGAAATAGGAGCTGAAGATTATGTCACAAGGTTTAGTTACAATGTCTTATATTGCAGCATCGATGCTGTTTATTTTTAGTCTTGGCGGTTTAAGCCATCAGGAAAAAGCACGTACCGGTAATGTTTATGGCATGATTGGCATGGGCATCGCGATGATAGCGACGGTGCTGAGTGATGCGGTAAGTTCTTATGCCATCATTCTAATAGCGATAGCCATCGGTGGCTATATTGGCAGCAAAGCGGCTTTTAAAATAGAAATGACGCAAATGCCGGAGCTGGTTGCCATTATGCATAGCTTGGTAGGTATGGCGGCTGTTTTAGTGGGTTATGCTAATTTTATTGATCCTACTTCTCTCTTGACAGGTGTTGAAAAAACCATTCATGAAGTTGAAATCTATATCGGCATTTTAATCGGTGCAGTGACCTTTTCGGGCTCCGTGATTGCGTTTGGCAAGCTCAGTGGGCGTATTGGTGGTAATCCTTTATTATTACCTGCAAGACACTGGCTTAATCTCAGTTTGCTGATTATTTCTATTTGGCTATGTATGCAATTTTTGCAAAGTGCTGAAACAGGCGGTGGAACATGGGCATTATTATTAATGACTCTGGTTGCTTTCGCTTTTGGTGTGCATATGGTGATGGCTATTGGCGGCGCGGATATGCCGGTTGTCGTTTCCATGCTCAATAGTTATTCGGGGTGGGCTGCGGCGGCTACTGGCTTTATGCTAGGTAATGATTTGCTAATTGTAGTTGGTGCATTAGTGGGCAGTAGTGGTGCTATTTTAAGCTTTATTATGTGTAGAGCAATGAACCGAAATTTTATCAGTGTTATTGCGGGTGGTTTTGGAACGACTTCGGGGGGCTCTGCTCGAACCGTTGAAGGTGAAGTCAAAGAAATCAATCATTATGAAACGGCTGAGCTATTGAAAGAGTCTAAAAACATTATGATTATTCCCGGTTATGGTATGGCAGTCGCTCATGCTCAGCACACGGTGAATGAAGTTTGTAAACTCTTAAAAGCGAAAGGGAAAAATGTACGCTTTGGTATTCACCCAGTTGCCGGACGTATGCCGGGGCATATGAATGTATTACTGGCGGAAGCAAAAGTACCTTATGATATCGTTTTTGAAATGGATGAAATCAATGATGATTTTCCAAAAATGGATGTCACTATTGTGATTGGTGCCAATGATATTGTTAACCCGTCTGCATTAGATGATCCGAACAGCCCTATTGCAGGAATGCCAGTACTGGAATGCTGGAAAGGGGAGCATACTATTGTGTTAAAACGTAGTATGGCATCGGGTTATGCGGGTGTTGATAATCCTTTGTTTGTACATGAGCATACGCAGATGTTGTTTGGCGATGCAAATGACAGCATGTTGTCGGTATTAAAAGAATTACAGAGTTAATTTAAGCTGTAAACGCGTTCTTTAGCCGCGAAATAGAAAATGCATGTGTTTTCATGGCGATAGGTTTGTTGATATTATCAGATTTGAAAGCATAAATGTTTGAGACGGGGTGAATACCCCATCTCACTCAAGGCATTTATTCTATTTCGCGGCTGAAGGCCGCTTCTACGTCCTGTGATATTTTATTTTGACTTGGACTTGATGTCTTTAACACTGCCTTTTTCAGCCAGCAAAACACGACTGGCTAAACCACAGAAAATACCGTGCTCCACAACACCAGGTGTGGCATTTAAGATAGCATCTAATTCGACACAATCCAGCTTTGAATCAAAGGCCATATCTAAAACTAAGCTACCATGAGACGTAACCGCTAAACCACTGCCATTACTATTCTGGCGTAATGCGCCTTTACCACCAAATTTCTTTAGGCTACGCTTAACTAGTTGCCAGGCAAAGGGCATGACCTCAACTGGAATAAGAAAATTATCCCCAATATGCTTAACCATTTTACTTTGATCAACCATCACAATAAATTGATCGCTGGCTCGGGCTAAAATCTTTTCCTTTACTAAATCCGCCCCCTGCCCTTTCAATAGCGTATTATCAGCTGTCACTTCATCAGCCCCATCAACGTATAGATCCAGATGCGTAAGATGTTCTATGGCAATGAGTTGCAAGCCTAAGCCCTGAGCCTTCAACATACTGACGACCGAACTTGCCACACAGCTTATGCGCAAGCCATCTTTCATCCTGCGTCTAGCTAATTCTGCTATAAAGTAGTCAGCAGTCGAACCTGTCCCCAAACCAACGATCATTCCGTCTTTAACGAGTTTAGCGGCATATTGTGCAACGCGTTTTTTATCATTCATATTGTGACTCCTGACTTTAGGTGTTTTTAGCAATTAATAAAGGCTCTCCTTTACAGAGCACAACTCTTTTAGAATTATATTTTTTGCTGTTTAATCGGGCACCTTGCATTTCTCGGCTTACACTTTTTGATGTGAGACGATTATTTTGTAGGGTGCATTTTATGTACCATTGGAGCCACCGATGATTCCGTGCCAGCTCCCTAAAATGGTATGGATCAATTGACTTTGTTATGTTCAAAAAGGAGTACAAAAAC
>CAZLLL010000323.1:0-4694 GCA_964560255.1 uncultured Methylomonas sp. | reverse complement strand
TGAGTGGCAAGCTAGGCAGCTGCGAGTAAATACCTGAGCCAGAATACCATCATCCCCTTCAAATACAGGCTCAATCGCGTATGCCTGACCGATAACAAGGCTGGAAGCTACAGTCATTAGTAAGCTAGTTTTATTCATATCAAATCCCTAATTAATAAATATAGATTAACACACGGTGTGTTTATATCGTTTTTAACACTGAAGTCACCAAAATTTAAAATATGTCACTATTCAGTTTTTACACTATCAGCCTGATGTAATTAGCGAGTATTTATCTGAAAAAAAACAGATAAAATGAACTTGCACCTTACTATTGCAGATATTTTGAAAGGTAATGTGGATAATACATATTAAATAATGCAAGCGTTAGTCGTACAAATCTCAAATTCCTTACACATAAATTGCAGTTTATTACAAAAAATTTGGCATTATTCATTTGTTAGTTGACACTTTTTACAGTCGTGCAATAGCATTATCTGTCGATAACTTATTAAAATATATATATTTTATTCTGCACTGTTTAAACGAAGAATAAAAAACGTAACCGTTCAGTCTAGTACCTCACCTCTTAAGTAACCAATAATAAATAAATATTTAATTATTTTAAAACAACTACTTACTTAGATTTAAAATATCGCTTATTTAGAGGGTGAGGTACTAGGGTGTTAAATCTTGGTGTTCTGTGACTTAAATATTCATACACTTTTCAATGAGGCTTTTAATCTAGGGTACATTCTATGCATCATTTAGATCACACCGTAGTTCCGCTGAACATTTAGGGTGCATAGAATGCATCCTACGTTTAGTCCCTTTCCTTAGGGAGGGGTTGGGGAAGGTTTTATTAGAAAAAGGTTACTTAACTGCCATTTTACAAAGAGGAATCTGAACGGTTACTAAAAAACTATTTGTTTAAAAATCTATCTAGCTGATTGGCAAATGCTTGCCGGTCACTTTGATTAAGTGCCGCTGGGCCTCCTGTTTCTACACCACCATCGCGCAATGTTTGCATAAAATCACGCATATTGAGACATTCTCTTATATTGTTAGCTGTGTATAGCTCGCCGCGATGATTAAGCGCATAACCCCCTTTTTCAATAGCTTCTGCTGCTAAAGGGATATCGCCTGTAATAACCAAGTCATTAGCAACTAACTGCCGAACTATTTCATTGTCAGCCATATCGAAACCGCGTGCTACTTGAATAAAGTTAAGATATCGTGATGGCGGCAAGCGTATAAATTGATTAGCAACAAATGTTATGTGTATTTCAGTACGCTCTGCGGCCCTGCACAAAATATCTTTAAGCACCACAGGGCATGCATCAGCATCAACCCAGATTTTCATACGATAATCGTCCTATCTTTAAGCAAAAAAGGGCGAAACCTTTAACAGATTTCGCCCTTTTCTTTCCCTTTAAGGAGGGGGAATCAATCGCACAACAGTATCAAGTACGATGACAATGTAACCATTCAGAGTCCAACAATATTCTCTGCTTGAGGGCCTTTATCACCCTGAGTTACAGTAAACTCAACTTTTTGACCTTCAGCAAGTGTTTTGAATCCCGCACCCGTAATTGCACTAAAGTGGGCAAATACATCAGGGCCAGACTCTTGTTCGATAAAACCAAACCCTTTCGATTCGTTGAACCATTTGACAGTACCAGTTGTAGTAGACATAAGAATATCCTATTTATGTTAGAGTAATTGATGCCTTAGTGTTAAGGCTGGTTGGCTGGAAGTTGCTATTACTTATGAAAACAGGACGAGCTACTAAAGATAAAATACTAAAGAAAAACTTCGCAATGGCGTTACAAAAATATAAGACGTACATTCAAGCTAAATGAATTATACCGCCTTTTCTTGTCGTCAACAAATTTTCCCTACTAATAAGAAGGCTAATAAAGTACTAACTGAATAGCTTGGGTGCTTTTTTATGATTATAAAACAATGAAGTACAAGTGATCGTGCATAATTCCCAAGGAAGTATAATAGTTTTTGCATTGCGGTAGAAACTAGCTAAGGAATGTCACTCCTTCATTTTTTTCTTAGGTGTAGATCTATATCTACAGGATAGGTACTAGGGTGTGGTACTATAGTGGTTCGCAAATGAATTTAATCTCTAAAAAACGCACCTTTTCATATGCGAACATCTATAGCTATATAACTTGAGCAACTAACTTGTCTTTTTGGCCATCTTCGGTGTTGCACAAATAGTTACGTAGCCTGCTATGCGCCTTGAATACGAACAAAAATTCTGTGTCAGTTGCTCAAGTTATTCCGTGCCTATTCCTAACTGGATTTTTCGATTGTATATCTCTTGTTGGGGTTCGTGCCTCACCCACAACCTACACGGTAATCAATTGAATGGCGTGAGGCTTAAATGCACAAGTTATTAAACCCCTATTCCCTAATGTGTCAGAATAATTTTCCCAATACTGGAGCCAGCCTCAAGTAACTTATGCACAGCCATGATATTTTCAGCTGATAATTTGCCGTAATTTTTGTTCAAAGTGGTTTTTATTTTTCCTGAATCAATCAGATTGGCGATGGAGTTTAGTAATTTATGCTGTTCGATCATATCTGTTGTTTTGTGCATGGCGCGAGTGAACATAAACTCCCATACAAAGCCTGCACTTTTAGATTTCAACGTATCCAGGTTATAATTTTCAGTTGTTTCTACGATACTACATATCATTCCTTGCGGTGCAATCAATTCCATCATGACATTGAAATGCAAATCGGTATTATTTAGGCAAAGAATATAATCAGGTGCAGCAAGATTAAGCCGCTGAAATTGTATCAGTATATCCTGATGGTGATTAATAATTTTGTCGGCTCCCATAGATAGACACCATTGCTGGCTTTCTTCTCTAGATGCAGTCGCTATGACGTTGAGCTTGGCAACGTGTTTTGCTAATTGTATGGCGATAGAGCCCACACCACCTGCGCCACCAATAATAAGTATTTGCTTGCCACTATCAAGTTCAGGATTAATTTTAAGGCGGTCAAATAATGCTTCCCATGCAGTAATACTGGTTAAAGGTAGTGCTGCCGCTGCCGCAAAACCCAGCACTTTAGGCATATGCCCAACGATACGTTCATCTACCAATTGATAGCCAGCATTGCTACCGCTACGCGTAATATCACCTGCATAAAAAACCCGTTCTCCTGATTTGAACAAACTAACCTTTTCCCCGACAGATTCAACAATACCCGCAGCGTCCCAACCTAGAATTCGTGGAGGCTCTTGAGGGTCAATAATTCGTTGACGAACTTTGTAATCAACGGGATTGACAGAAATCGCTTCAATTTTTACCAGTAAGTCATGTCCATTAGCTTGTGGAGTTAGCCGCTCTAATTCGATAAACTGACCCGTCTTAGCGTTACTATCAAGCTGATATGCTATTGCTTTCATATGTTAACTTTTGGTAAATTCGATATAGTTATAAGCGGAATTCATTGATCTCTTACCGGAATGAAATAACTTGTGCAACTGACTTGTCTTTTTGTCCGTCTTCAGTGTTGCACAAACAGTTACTTAGCTCGCTCGAGCTAAGTTTGTGCGCCTTGAATACAAACAAAAACCCTGCGTTAGTTGCTCAACTTATTTCGTGCCTATTCCTAAAGTAGAAAATCAGCCTGATTGATTAGGAATGGGATGGAAATTGAATAAGCTGTACAATTATGGCGTAGTATTTTTGTTTGCCTTCAAGGCGCGGCAATAAGCGCATAGCAGGCTACGTAACTATTGCTGCAACGCAGAAGGCGAGCAAAAAGACAAGCCAGAATGCACAACTTATTTGGTTCCGATTCCTTAACTAAAGCAGACGTTTATGAAATACACTGAAAAAGGCCATAAACCCAAGGCAAAAAAGCCAGGCAGCTGGCGGAGCAGGAACCGTACCAGTCGCTATAGTTAAGGAGAAACTAGCAGTCATACCTGATTCCAGAAATTGAGCGTTAGGAGGCGCTCCTACGCCGGGGACATTAATTAACTGACTACCAGGTATTCCGTCTAAATCAGTATCCAAAGAATGATACTCATAAATAGCAACACCACTGGAAAAGAAATCAATGATTAGAATAATCCAGTTTTCTTCATTAGGTACATTTGTAGATAAACCCCAATCCAACAGCATACTTACTTCAGGCGAACTTGTATCTGAAATGATTGAAAAATCATGTACGATAAAATCTGATACCAGTGATTCATCTGAAAAAATAACTGAACCACTGGTATATAGTGATCCACCATCTTCTGATACGCTTGTAATTAAATCACCGTTCGTATCGTAGAGTCCAAGATGTGCTGTTATTATATATGAGGGTAATGGGCTAGATAATATTGATGCTTGTGAATTGGCGAACCACAGCATAAAGAGACAGAACAGCATTATTTTTTTTATCATTTTCATTCCTTAAAATCTATAATCACTTGCCTGAATAAATATCTCAGGTAGTCATAAAATTGTCAAGCCTTAAATTTTGCAATGAACAGAACTTTCTTTGATAATTGTGAATGATTATATCTTCCCTAAAGCCGTTTGCTACGCACCAGACGCTTATTCAAAGCCTGACGGGTTATTCCCAGCATACCTGCCGCAATGCCCTGATTATTATCGGCACGTTGCATCGCTTGCTCAATGAGAATCTGCTCAGCTTCTTTTAAAGTAGGGATACAATCAGAAAAAAGATTC
>CAZLLL010000322.1:0-4701 GCA_964560255.1 uncultured Methylomonas sp. | reverse complement strand
TTGTAAAGTTTAATATTTTATTTTTTCTTGCCATATGTCTTATGCTCTCTAGCTGTGGGAGGGGGGGGGGCAGCAAACCAGATGTCTATGTAGATGCCGAAGAGTATACGGTTGATGGTGTACAGGCTTATACAAAGGCACAATGGCACACAGCCCAACGCCTTTTCAATAAGGCATTACTGCTTTATCAGGGAATAGATGATCAGCGGGGGGCTTTACTCAGCTATATTAATCTGGCAGAAGTATCCTTGGCCTTGCATGATTATACTGCAAGCAACAAATACTTAATGTATGCTGAAGCAATTGCAAAATTTTCATCATTACAACACTACAGGCTCCGTATCATATTGCTTTATGGTCAGAATGCATTACAACAAAAACAATTCACTAAAGCAGAACATATTTTACAAGAAGTCTTGCCTGCATTTGATGATACGACACTTCTTGCCAGACCAGATACAACGCAATTAGCGGCTATTGCGAGTCTGACTAAAATTGCTTTTTTGCAGAGTCATGATGAATTATTATGGACAAGTCGATATGCAAATGCTTTACAGAAAATAGGTAATAAAAATACTGACAGAGAAGCTCGTTTACTCCGTTTTCAAGCAAAATTGTTATTACAACAAGACGCTGATAAAGAAGCAGAATCAAAAAATCTACAAGCACTTGCGTTATATAAAAGCACTCAGTCACGCAAAGGTATTGCCGCGACATTATTAGAGTTAGCGCAATATTATAGAAGCAAGCAGCAGTGGCAAGTGGCACAGGATTATTTTAATCGTTCCAGATCTGTTTATCATTTTCTAAGAGAAGATGATAAAGTTGCAATGATTAAACATATTCTTGTGCAAGTACAAAGTCATATCAATCAATAGAGCCGTAACCGTTAATTAATGTATTTTTAATATAAAAAAACAGACAATAGACCCGCTCAATATAAGTTTTACCTGGGATCTTAATAAATATATTATTTTAATCAATTGATTTTAAATAAGTTTTATTTATTCACAAGAGAAAATCTATTATACCGGAGAATGGATACTGGCAAGTTGAGTTTATAGACCCATCTTATGTGCTCGTGAGCTAAAAAAGATACCGCTAGGTTTATTTGCCGATAAGCGGGCTATTTCTTTAAAGTTGCTGGTATCGTAAACAACAACTTGATTATCATCCCGCGCCGAAACCCAGACATTTTCACCACGCGGAGTGAATTCCATATGCAATATCGCTTTTCCAGGGTTAAGTGATTTCACGTGTCTTAAATCTTTAGCATCAATAACCTGTAACTGCGCATTATCAGGAAAAGCAAAATTGACCCATACCTGCCGTCCATCGGGTCTAGCCATAACAAAAACAGGTTGGCCGATGACAGGAATACGTTTAATTAATTGCCATGTTGTTTGATTGACCACCAGTACTTCATGTTGACCGATAGCAGGAATAAACATAAGATTCCCTGCAATTGCCCAGCCTTCAAGATGCGGCATTTTATAAACCGGTAACTTTTCATCCTGTTTGCCATAATCAGGGAGGATACGTTTAACACCTTGTTCGGGAAACCAGAGATCTAATAAAGCTAACCCCCGATCTCCAAATAAGCCAGCAATATAATAACGCCCATCGGGTGTGAGTAGAGCATCATAGGGTTGATTTCCTATCTTTTTAAACTTTTGGATTTTGGGTTTTGTCGGATCTTTTAGGTCGGCAATCCATATTTCCCCTGCGTCATATAGACTGAAAATAAATTTTTGTTCAGGGGCATCGACTAGGCCGACAACCTTGGATAGTTTAGTTTCATCAGCATAGCTCGCAGGAATATCAGCAATTAATTCTAGCGTAGTCGTTGAAAAAATTTTTACACCACCCGGTGAGTAATTGGAAACGGCAACCAGCTTGCCATCCTGAGAAATGGCCCCACCAATGCTATTGCCAGCCTGAATAATGCGTTTAGTAATTTTATCTTGTAACAAATCAATTTTAGTCAGGCCGCCATCGCGTCCAAAGATAAATGCATAACGGGCATCTCTTGAATACACCACAGACGCATGAGATAAATCACCTAGGCCAGTAATTCGGCTTAAGGTGTTTTTATTGGTAGTATTAATTATTTGTACTGCAGCGGGTTCTCTTTCAATAATAATACCTAAATCACCTGTGCCGCGGAGTTCGGCCAAAGATGGCAGGGAGAATAATAAACATATTGAGAGGAAAAAAAAGGATTTAATCATTATTTTGTTAACCAGCGTAATCTGTCGTAGGAGTGTCTTTAGCCGCGAAATAAAATAAGCTATTCGGCACCTTTCATTGTCATTTAGAAGGGGTGAATTCCCTGTCTCGCAAAGGAGCCCTAGAACGGCCTATTTTATTTCGCGACTAAAGACCGCTCCTAATTTGTTTTAATTGTGTTTGAATAAGCCAGCGCGTTTCTTGTACACTAATAAACGGATTCCACGGTGGCATAGCAGTCTCTTTACGACCATTTTGTATTATGTCGATGAGATAATCATCTGTTTTATGGATTAAATCTTTAGCCAATAAAGAGGGCCCCAAACCGCCTTTTAATGTTAATCCATGACAAGAGCCGCAATCATGCTTAAGCATATTTTGCAGCTCTGCCTGTCTTGCTTTAGAAGGTTCAGCTATTACTGATGCAGGAATGATTAGGCATAGCCATAAATAAAGCCTCAAGGTTTTAAGCGACTGTAATACGCAGCAATATTGTGAATATCCCTGTCTGATAAAGAGCCTGCGATATTATTCATAATATCTGACATACGTGTTTTATCTCGATATTGTTTTAATGCCGATTCAAGATAGGCATTATCCCGCCCAGCTAACGGAGGGAAAGGTGCTTCGGCACTGGTAGACCGAATTCCGTGACACTGCGAGCAAACTGCCGCCGCTTTCGCTTTTCCTGCGTAGATACTCGCCGCCTGAGTATTCGCATTAAAGCTTAAAGTAAAAATTGCCGCAAGAAAGTAGGATAATTTTTTCATTTATCTACTCCATTTCGTCAGGGGATAAACCACGTGTCATATATTTAACACGACCACGAGAAAAAATACCTGCCGGGCTTTCCATCTGGATATTAGCTATTTTTTTCAATGAATTTGAATCATACACAATGACCTCGTCACCGGCATAACCTGCACTGATGTATAAGAATTTACCATCCGCACTGTATTCAGGGAAATAAGCATGACCTCCGACATCTAAGGTTTTAACAACTTCTAAGGTTTTTTTATCAATTAATTGAATAGTACGTGCGCGTCTGTCTTTGGTAATGATATCCACCGCAACATAAGGTGCATTGGCATGTGCTGCAGGAGACTCTGTTCCGCCGGAGACGGGAATCTGTTTAATCAGTTGCATTTTGTCCAAATCCCAGACACTAACAACCGTTTTATCACAAGTACCAAAATTAGTCCCAAAGCCTAATGTACGACCATCCACTTTAACGGCTGCACCACCACCGACATGGGGTACGCAACCCGCCTTTAGTTTCTTGATAATTTCCCGTTTTTCTAAATCAATCGCTATGACAGTGCTATCATCATAAGAGGCCACCATTAATTTTTTGCCTTTATGAGTCAAGAAGGCATCATGTAAATGACGACCTACATTTTTGATTTTTGTGACAGGAAACCCTTCTTTTAAATCAATTATCCAGACCTGTCCGGCATTCTCCAGCGCGATAGCGAAAACATCAGCATACGGCGTACCAATAATCATGCCGGAATCAGAACTGACCATGTTACCATCTGGATCTATACCTTCCAACTCAAATACTTTTAAAGGTTCTAAAGTTTCCGCATCCAGAATAACGGCATTATGCGGTACAAAAGAGCCTGCCATGATATATTTTCCATCACGGGAAACCCCCATGCCAGGACCGTTCCAGCCGGTTTTAATACTACGTACAGCCTGCATGGTATACAAATCGACTTTGTAAATCTCCGCTGTATCGGTTTTAACATAAGCCCAGCGTTCATTAGCTGGGTCAAAGTCAATAATATGCGCTGCCGTAACAGTCGGTACTTTGCCGATAATAGTATGTGTTTTACTGTTAATAAATACCGCTTCCGAACCTTGTCCACGACCATATTTACCACGCGCTGCAACACCCATAATATCATCCATATTATCTATATTATAGACCGGCTTACCTGGTAATTTTGATTCATCCTTAACATAGACTTTTAAAGAAGCCTTCATGTCTTTAATAGTCCAGGCTGGGTTATCCAGTTTAGGCGTAGATTGCAGGTGTTTAACCATTGCGCGAATATCGCTATCGGATAAACGCCCATAAAATGGAGGCATTAAGGTCTCAAAGCTGCCCGTCATAATCAGAGTACGCAAAGCCGTTGGGCTACGACCTTTTAAGGTTTCGGAATTAAGAGCCGGTGCTATATATCCACCATGATCCGAACCGTGACAACTGGCACAATTATTTTGATAAAGCTGATGTATTTTATGCGTATCATCTGAGTTTGCATACGCACCACTCGAACCAAAAAGCAACGTGAGACCAGCGGCTAAAATGGATTTTTTCAGTATTGTTATTTTTAGTTCCATATGAATTCCTATTGCCTAAACAGATAATGATGAAAATAAAGCAGAGTAAGTATCTTCGTAAGATAAATCAATTAGGGAGCTGGAAATAAATAATCGTCCAATATTGGGCAGGATTTTTGTTCG
>CAZLLL010000321.1:0-4701 GCA_964560255.1 uncultured Methylomonas sp. | reverse complement strand
TAGCTAGCTATGCGTCTGTTACCGCGCCTTGAAGGCAAACAAAAATACTGCGTCAATTGCACAACTTATTCAATTCCCATTCCATAGGAGTGCAATAGCTTTAGCTATTGCAGACTTTAGAAAAAGCTAAAGCTTTTTAACTCCTGGACTATTTACATATTGAAAAACTGGCTATAAACTTAAGACGGGACAAATGTACATCCTATTGAAAACCTATCCCGTCTAAAATTAATGGCAATAAATTGAGACGAACTACGGAGGTTGCGGGTGAGGCACAAACTCCAACATTGATGGCTCTAAGGATGTGTTTTGTTGGGGTTCGTGCCTCACCCGCAACCTACATCTTTAAAATAGTCTATAAACATAAAGAAGTCCCGTCTTAATCTTGCCACGTAAACAACTTATAGGTGAAAATGAAAGATATCTATTTGACCAAGTTATAGCCCCCCCCTAAGCACTGTTGTATTTTTCCACCAGTGCTTTATAAAGTGATCTAGTTTTTTTTGCACTGGCATCAAAAGCATAAACTTGTGCCTTTTTCAAGTAAGCCGGTCTAGCCGCTTGCAATTCGGTTTCATGCTCAATCCAATAATCAAGCTTGGTTGTTAAGCTTTCCACATTGCCCGCAGAAAATAAAAAATCATCATTTAATGCAAATTGTGCCGATGCGCTATGTTCCGCATCTCCGATTAACGCAGGTAAGCCGCAACCTATCGCTTCTAAAACCGCCATTCCTTCTAATTCAATCTCTGATGCATGAACAAATAAGTCAGCGATATTAAATAAAGATATTAATTTTTCCTGACTGACATATTCAAAAAATGCGGGGTTAGGTAAGGTATTACCCAAGTCAATCAGCTCAGCGCGCAATGCCCCCTGCCCTGTTACCACTAGCTGTATTTTCTCTTTAAATCTAGATTGTTTTATCGCTTGCATCACCAAGTCATGGCGTTTTTCCTTTGCCAATCGTCCCACCATTAAAATAACAAACTTATCTTCAAATTCTGCGTCTTTCACACATTGCTTGGGTTTAAATTGCTCCGGCAGGCCATTTGATATTATTTCAATAGGCACTTTAAGGGCAAATTTCTCCAGCATTCTTTTGCCGAAAGCACTGGGCGATAACACCAGATCAGCTTTATTATAAAACGTACGAATAAAAAAACGGTAAAGAAAAGCATTTAACCATTCGTAATCAAGACCAATATTCCACATCAGGTTTTCAGGTTGTACATGAAAACCGAAAACCACTGGTTTATTCATTTCACGAGCTATTTTTAAGGCCTGATAGCCTAAAAAAAAAGGAAATTGAATATGCACTAAATCCGCATTTTTAATAGTGTCTCGTAATACTTTTTTATTTGGCCAAACAAATAAAAAATCCATTTCTTGCATCTGTTTTTTAGCAAACGGCACGTAAAAGGCAGAAAAAATAACTTTATTGTCTTCTGGCTTACCACTACTAACGACTGTCAAATCATCTGTTTTTTTGAAATAATCAATAAATCGCCGAGTAGATACGACCCCTCCCGATTTTTCTCCATCCACATTGTCTGCTACAAAAACGATTTTCAAAATACTCTCTCCAAATATGAATAAAAAAATGACGACTTAAGGGAGATGGAAACAAATAATCATCCAATATTGCGAGTCTTTTTGTCCGTCTTCTGCGTTGTAGCAACAGTTACGTAGCCAGCTATGCGCCTGTTACTACGCCTTGAATACGAACAAAAATCCTGCCCAATATTGGACGATTATTTATTTCCAGCTCCCTAAAGAGGAACGCGTTTTTTACTAAATGCGGGTAACACAATCAAAGTACAGATTAGTGTAAATGAAATCCCGATAGCCAGCAGTAGACCCATACTAGCAATACCTTGATGGTTGGTAAATGATAAGCTAGTAAAACTAAGCAAAGTCGTTAATGAACTGAAAAACACGCCTCTCGCAGTACTGGTTTTTAATAAGTGCTCATGTGGCTCTAGCCCTGAATATAAGCGATGCATAATATGAATACCACTATCCACTCCCATCCCCATTAATAAAGGTAATGCTATGATATTTGCAAAATTAAAAGGGTTGTCCAGTAACACATTGGTTGCAGCAGTCAGCAGCCCCGCAAGCAATAAAGGCCAGACGACTAATAAAGTATTGCGAAAACTTCTCAGAATAATCAATAATACCAGAAAAATAGCCATAAATGCCGTTGCAAATGCCTGGATAAATACTTCTGTGATCACCTGTCCTGCCGCTAGATCAGAGACAGGAAGACCTGTGACAGAATCGTCAATACTTTTCACTTCAGTCGCAAACTCAGATAAATTCGCCGCTATATTAAGATCCTTTTTGGGGTCAATAATTACTTTATAGATACCTGAATCACTCACCCAGTTTTTGCTAATATAAACGGGGATATCCTTTAACCCAAACGAATAAGCCTGCAAACTGGTATTCAGTTGCTGCATGGTAAAAGCAAATAGACCCAGAATACTATGATCCAGTTGTTTATATATTGTATCTGGCAGCTCTGAGGTATCTGCATACTCAATAAATCCACTAATATTTTGCTGTATTTTCTGCAATAATTCAGCTGATGCGTTGTTCGCAGGACTAGCTAATACCAAGGTTATTTTAGATTGCAGGTCGAGCAATCCCTGACGCGAATCTGCATTTTCCAAAGGCCGGTTAAAACTCCCCAGGTCTGACCCAAGAATAAAGCCTAAATCTTCAATAATTTCCAGTTTTTCAGGCTGATTCTTTGCCACAAAACTATTTAAGGTGATGGCTTTATTCACCGTTGTCAACTGCTTTACTCTCGTCGCTAAATGTTCTGCATTTTCCAGTGTATCGCTTAAACCAATCAGCACAAAAGGTGAGCGATCTTTGGACTTTAATAAATCTTTAAAAGCAACAACCGATTCGCTACGCTGATCTCGTAGATTGACGGGGTTTGAATCAAGGTAGACATAGTTAAGCGAAAACACCGCTGCTATCGCTAGCAAAATGGAAGTGTAGCGGATGCCTGTTGCATATCGAAATGGAAAAGTACACAAGAAGTCAGGAAGCTTTGTGGCTTCTGCCTGGGTCAGCTGTTTTATTGAAAAAACTTTTAGTAGAGCAGGCAACAAACTTAATGAGACGATTAAGCCTACAAACATGCCGCCACCCGAAATAAGTCCTAGTTCGGAAACACCTTTATAATCGGTAGGAATAAAAGCAAAAAAACCAATAGAAGTCGTCAGTGCACATAAAAAAAGCGAAGAGCCAAGCATTCTTACACTCTTTTTGATCGCTTCTTCACTGCTCATATGCTGTTCCCAGCACTCTCTAAAACATAAGCAAATATGTATGGCAAAATCAACGCCCAGTCCAATATAAAGTATTGCAAAGGCGACGGATAATACATTAAGGTGTCCAACGGCAACTGTTGCAAACCCGGCAGTGAGAATAAGCCCCATAATTAGAACAATCAGTGTACATAACACCAGCTTAACGGAGCGCAAGCCAAAAAATAAAACGATAATAACTAGCGCGAGTGCAAACAGACCTGAGTAAACGGTATCTTCGGCAAGTACTCGCATTTCATCTTCTTCTAAGGCTATTTTTCCTGTTATACGAATACTGACTTGAGGGTCTTTTAGTTGAATATCTTGTACAATATTTCTTGCATAGTCCATCGCACGCTCAACGGGTTTCATACTATTAAAATCAGCAATGGGCCTTGCGCTAACGATACTGCGCAAGGTGTTTCTCTCACTGACCTCATTCACTGCAAGTAATTTCTGCCAGGAGAGAAAATGTTTCTGATTCGCCTGTACTGCAATCAATGACTGATCTATTTGCTCAAGCAAAGGATTGAGATTGACCGCTAAAGTACCGTCGGTACTCTCCAGTGCTGTACCTAAAATATCCAGTAAACCTTGTAAATGATAGTTTTGTGATAAATGGCCAATAAAGGGTTGCGCATCTGCCAGTGTCGTTGATAAATCGTCTAATTTTTCAGTTTCAAGATATAACAGCCCTTGCTGTTTTAAAAAAGCATTATCGTCTGGAATATAAACATATTCAAATAGCTGCGTATTGTCATTCAGAGCTTGTGCGAGAAGATTAGCGGCAATGGCAGTCTGTTCTGCCGTGGGTGATTCAACCACAAGCTGAATGGTTGCTGCATCTTGAGGAAAGGCCTGCTCCCAGCGCAAGCGATTTTTCTGGAAAGGAAGGTCTTGTGATAATAAGGTTGAGGTGTCGGTATTAACACCCAGATTATGAATCGTGTAATCTAAACTTGCTGTACAAGTTATGATAAAGAGTAGAATCACTAGCCATGAAAAACGCAGTATTTGACTGCTCCACCAGCAAAGAAATTTATCCAGTAAGGAATTGGAATGCTGAGTCATATAATATTTTTTGTTGATTTGTGAGTCAAAATAATAGTGATTGTTGCCTAGGAACTAGGCCTTAGCGAATTTCAGCTTATTTGGCGATAGCGGCATGTGAGAATACCATGCCTCCATTTTGTCTCCTTGTTAATCATGTCACGTTTGGGCTACCAACTTAAGACGGGACAAGCCATCATTTGTAGGGTGGGCAATCTTTTCTGCCCACCGAGGTTCAACTTGATGGTGGGCAAAAAAAACTGCCCACCCTACTTAGGGAGATGGAAACAAATAATCATCCAATATTGCGAGTCTTTTTGTCCGT
>CAZLLL010000320.1:0-4706 GCA_964560255.1 uncultured Methylomonas sp. | reverse complement strand
TTGCTATAGTTGATGTTAATACAGTAAAGAATATTATTTTTGTTATATTTATTAATTTTTTCATATTAGACTACTCTTTTCATTCTATGGGTTGATGTTATTAGGCACTGTTATAATTTATATTTATACTCACTATAAATCATAACCGTGCGTATTTTATTGATTTCTTTGTAAAAAAATATAGACCTCCTTTATATAAAAATTCTATGTTCAATGCATCATTTTATTCTTAGAAAACTAAATTGACAATTTAATATCGCTAATCAGTAATTTAGGATTCTCAACGACCGCAGTGATTAATGTTGTAAAATCATTTATCATCTGGATAATGCTAGAGGCTGCAAATAAATCCGTTCTATACCTGAATCCACCTTTTAAAATATCCCCTTGCTCACTACTTTCTTCCCAGAGACGCACCGCTAAATCTAAAAACATTTTATTTCTGACTGTTTGCTCGATAGAACAGCTTGCACTGATGCCTTCGCTGTGTATTTCTTGCGCCAACTTAGGAATAAAATTTAGCATCACTTGATGCGGCATGGTGATTTCTTCCTGCTCCATCGCAAGCGCGTGGCTGACTTGTTGATAGCTTAATTCCTGATTGCTAATCGACGACTGCACGGCTTGTTGTGTTGCGTTTAATAAGGCGGAAAAATCTATCGGGCTATCAACAGCCGCGCGAATGATGATCTCGCCTGAAAAATCACCAATCAGTAAATCCAGTCCACTGTGAAAACGCTTACTCATCGGCACAGCAATTAATATATCTTCACTGTTTGTATAGCGATGTAATAATACCAGTAAGGCAGATAATAGTGTGGTAAAAAGCGTTGCCCCCGACTGCTGACCCAATTTTTTTAGCCCTGACAGCAATTCGGGAGAAAGCTGTAACGCTTCGAAATCGGAAGGAAATATATCACCCTCTGTTGTCCCAGCTTTAGCATTAATAAAATTTAAGCGTGGAGGTTCTGGGCTTAAAAATTGTTGGTAATAATTCAGTTGTTGCTGTAGTTTTTCTGCTGTATAGAGCGTACGCTGCCAATGACCAAAATCTGCAAATTGCAGCGGTAAATCTGGTAGCATGGAAGTTTTCCCCTTTATTTCTGATGCGTACAGAGCGAACAATTCACGACACAAAATATCCATAGAAGCCGCATCCATGATTAAGTGATGTATATAAATAAGTAAAATATGTACATCATCACTCAGGCGTATTAACTTCACTCGCCAAGTTGGGCCATTCATCAGATCCAATGACTGCTGTTTTTCCTGTTCCAGCAACAGTGCAACTTCAGCACTTTGCTCTGCCTCTGGCATAAAACTTAAATCAATCACCTGCATCCGTGCATGATAATCAGTCGCAATGTGCAGTACAGGCACGCCTTTCTTTAGCGGAAAGGTTGTGCGTAAGATTTCATGTCGTTGTGCCAGTAGAGTAAAGCTGTTTGCTAGGGATTTAGGTTTAAGCTGACCAGAAAGGTTCAAGATATTAAGGCGACTCCAGAACAATAGCTTGGCAGGTACACGACAGCTATGCCAAATTTCTTCCTGTAGAAAAGAGAGGGGCAATTGTTGTGTTCTGGAAACCACGCCGATCTTTGAAAAGTCAGATTCTGAAGTGGTACGACTCCCCATTAAAGTCTCTAATTTATTGCGTGCAAATTCTGCCAATGTATTCACAGATTTGAAGTGCTTAGGCACCATATCATTCATACCGAACTCAATCTGATATTGCTGTTCAAGATAGGTAATTAAACTCATCATAAATAGTGAGTCAATAATACCTGACTCAATTAAATTGTAGTCATCACCAAAGCCTTCTGGTATCTGATTTTTAAGTCCTTCGTTTATAATGTAATGACGTAAAGCCTCATGTATTTCCATACGCTCCTTCTTTAATATTGATGTAATTTCAGCTCTTTAGGATGTCACTACGACATAAAGCTATTAAAATGTAGTGAGTTGATTTAATTTATTAACATTGCGAATCTTTTTTCCACTGGCTGTGTAGGCTAAATGCTGAACCCACTCAAAATGTCCAGGGATTTTGTGATTGCTCAAGGATTGTCTGCAAAAAGTCCTTAGCGCATTTTTATCTGGAACCGCACAGCCTTCTTCTAGCACTAAGTATGCTTTGGCAGAGCCACTCACTTGGGTATCACTAAACACACTAGCCTCTTTAATCGCAGGATGATTCTCCAATACTGACTCTACCTCTTCGGGAAAAAATTTCATGCCACCAATACTGATCAGCTCTTTATTACGACCAATGATATAGAGAAACCCATCATCATCCAGTTTGCCTAGATCCCCCGTTCTAAACCAGCCGTTATGCTCTTTCAAAATGGTAGCACGGGTTTTCCAGGGTGAGTAATATGCATCCAGCATACCTTTTCCTCTCACCGTTATTTCCCCCTGCAGCTCACCCTCTGGACAATCAAGCTGTAGCTCATAATCGGGTAGCACCTTGCCGACAGAGCCCTGTTTGTTTTTTAAGTGACTGGTATTAATCGCGGGTAAGCCCAATTCAATAATGCCGTAAGTCTCATTCAGGACATACCCAAAACGCTCATAGAACAAAGTAGCAATATCTGAACGAAGTGCAGTCGTGGTTACGATTGCATGGCGCAGTTCAGCGGGTAAAATAGCTCCGCTATCGTCCTGGATCATCATGTTGTAATGGGTTGGCGACCCATATATAAGGGTAGCCTTATGGTTAAATGCTGCATTAAGTAATGTGATGCCAAAGCTATTTTTTGGCAAAATTATGCTAGCCCCAAAGGTTAAATAAGCCGCAATGGAAACCGCAAAATGGTAATCCATTGATAACAACCATAAAATGCGATCATTTTCATTGAGTTTTAAGGCTTGATTGGCTGCATGGATACGCTCATAAATGGATTCATGCGAGAGTACAACGCCCTTTGCATCAGCCGTTGTACCAGAAGTAAAACGAATAAAGGCAGCATTGATTTCAGCTAACTGAGGGGGCGGCTTACAGAGGTTATTAACGTTAGTAAAAACGACCTGACGGGTGAGGTTGAATATTTCTGGCTGGATAAAGTGTCTAACTTGATCCAAAAAATTAACGCTGGATATAACTGCATCCATATGGATATATTGAAATATGCGTTCTGTTTCTGGTTTCGTTAACTCAAATGGGAGCGGTGTGACACAAGCACCACACTTCCATATTGCATAAACAAAAGCAATATAATCTCGCCCACTTTTATAATGCAGACCTATATTATCACCACAATTAATGCCCGCCTCCTTGAGTTTCAAGGCTAACTGTTGCACCTCATCACGAAATTCAGCATAGCTTGTTCTATCTTCTATTTCCTGACCCAACATAAGAAGATGATTAGGTTGTTGAGCTGCTTTTTGAAAAAAACATTCTGCTAAATTTAGTTTCATTTAGAACTCCCAAGAATAATATTTTTACCAATTGCATCCCCCATTGCCCAACAAGTACCCACGACACGGGCTGATGCCTGAGCTCTCGGCTCTGCGGATAGGCACTTTCCTCCTGCCCATAAGTTACTAAAGCCTGAAACCTTTAAGCAACGTAATGGAATATTATAACTATGTCCTTCTGGCAGATATTCCAGGGTTATTCCCTTTTTGATATGCCAATGCTCAATAGGCCAACTCGCTTTACAGGCAACATCATCAAACTGTTTTCCCTCTTTAATATCTGCTTCTGTCAGACAGTATTGCCCTTTAATTCGTCCACCATCACGAATGCCTAGTTGGCCATACTTATGTATAAATACTTTGCTAAAACCTGAAATTTTACCAAGAAATACCAACAACTGCTTTGCAACTGTTTTCATATGAGTAAGGTCAAAAACCTCTGTCACGATATTAAATTTGGCATAAGCTTCACCTGGGTAAACGCCTGTATCAAGCCAGACTGTTGAGCACTCATGTGGTAATTCGTGCTTATCTACTGCTTTGCGAATTGCCATTAATAGTCCAACTCCCTTAGGGAAACAAAGAGCGTCATGATTAATACCTCGAAGTTGCACAATGAAACCGCCTAAAGCGACCCCATCATTCAGTAATTTTGTATTAATTTTCCGCACAATAGCGGCATTACCTGTTGTATCAACGAGAGAGTCAAGTGGTAGAGTATGAGACTCTCCATCAGTACTGACTTTGATCTCATCAATATGCCCTTTATAATTGGAAATATGGGTGATATTTGAGTGATATTTAATGTCAATATTAGGTATGGACATAACCCAGTTTGTAACGACTTGCACATAAACTACAGGATCGACATTAAGCACCCAAGTTTGACCTATACGTCGTTTTTTTGTTTGTGAACAGGCTTGACTGAGCCGCTCAACAAGCTCTACGGGTAATCCTGTATTGAGGAAATCACCTTGACTATCAAACAAGCCCCCTATCGTATGAATCAGCGCATGGTTTACTGTCCCTCCCAGCTCGGTAGTTTTTTCCAATAATACAACGTTAACACCTCGTGCAGCCGCTGATAAAGCACAACTCAAGCCTGTGGCTCCAGCACCCACAACAACAATAGTTGATAACCGATTAGACCGAGGCATTAAATTTCCTTTTTCCTTGTATTACAACAACTAAAATAATCATCATCTCTTTTTTTTCTAACTCTTTAATATTAATTTGTAACTAATTAAAATTTCCTTTGCGGCAGACTTCACAGTAATAGCAGACAATAA
>CAZLLL010000319.1:0-4709 GCA_964560255.1 uncultured Methylomonas sp. | reverse complement strand
GTCAATTTAGCATATGCTATTGGACAGGAAATTGTAAAATCTCTTAATAATTACTCAGTAGAACAAGAATTAAGATATAAATACAATAGCTTAAATAACACGACAGTGAATTGCCATTAAATGTAACGCCTGCATCATGTTAGCTTGTCGTTTTATTATATTGATTTTAAATAAATTTTATTTATTGATTCACAAGAACAACTCTACTTACAAATTTTTCTATTGTAGAAAGTTGTAAGTCAGTTCTACTTTCTAGTTTGGAAATAGACGGTTGTTTCTGAATATTTAAGATTATACTTAAAAACATATATTTTATACATTAAAA
This sequence comes from uncultured Methylomonas sp., assembly GCA_964560255.1. Taxonomy (GTDB): domain Bacteria; phylum Pseudomonadota; class Gammaproteobacteria; order Methylococcales; family Methylomonadaceae; genus Methyloprofundus. The sequence continues at coordinate 4,384 of CAZLLL010000319.1, read as the reverse complement.
GCACTAAAAACATAATGCCTTGGTCACTTGACGTTGGCAGATATTAACTGAGCTTTGGCAAAGCTCTTAACTTTAAACTAACAATAATCTCGCTATATTCACTGGTAATAAAAAATCGGTGCATTGGTATTAAAGGGTAATCTTTGTCCTTGCGACATCAGGTAAGCATGAGGTTGACGTATTTCCAGTCGATCAATGACACCATCAGTAATGATCAATACTGGCCCATTATCAGGAAAATCTTCTGCTTGTTGTAGCAGGTTGATGGCGGGCTGTAAAACAGTGCCACCCCGACCTCTTATTTCTATCTGATGTAGCAGAGCTTCACTAACAATATAACCCGCGTCATAAGGTTGAGCATCGCAATATACGATACGCACTGCGGTAACATCACGGCTCAGTGCATAGGATGCAATAGCACCTATTGCTTTTGCCAATTCAGTGCGGGTCATTGAGCCTGATGTATCAAGCACCACCGCAAAGGTACGTGTTTCGCGGTGCTCGTCTGGTGACATCCAGTAGGGACGCGGTATGTTCGGTGTCGCACTTTGGCGGCGGCTCATACGCGCATAACTGCGGCGCTTTTCTAGCGGAGGAAAGAACTGGTCTAGCCATTGCACTAGCTTAACATCCCAGGGAATGGGCGGCTGATTGAGTGCTTTAATTTCTTCTATCAAACCCGCAGGTAAATAACCACGATCACGGTCAGCATACCATTTTTGTCCTTCTTGCAGGCTGCGGCGGTAAAAAGCATCAAGGTCTACTCCTTCTCCCCGCGTCCACCATGTGGGAAGACGTTCGGTAATGACATCGGGTTTGCCATAGCCACGTGGGGTTTGAGTTTTTTTCAAGCGTCTTTGCCAGCGTAAACTTTTAACGATTTCATCATAAATATCTTCGGCACTCCGTTCTTTTAGCTTTTCGTCGTACAGCAGACCATTGCTGGGTAGAATGCCTACTCCCATTTCCATAAGCCAGCCGTTGATAACATAATCACAGGCGATATTCCAGAAATAAGGGTCTCGGCCTTGCAGGCGTATTTCATGACGCAGCCCGACATGAAGAAACTCATGTGCGAGTATAAAACGCAGTTCATTTTCGCTAAATGACCAGCGCGGATTAATATAGACTTCGCGTAATTCAGGCTGAACAGCGGCTATTTCAATTTGCAAGGTATGGCAAATAGCTTCGTCTTCGATCAGTTTAAAGCTGGATGCAAGCGCAGAAAGTAAAGGAAAGGAATTAATAACCCAGGATTGAGCCGCTTTAATTTCAGCGGATAATTTGCCATTGTACTGTTGGCTGGAAGCCTCTTCGATAACATTTTTAACGGTTTTTCGCAGACCTTTGACAAAAGCCTGAGTACGAAACTTTTCGACAGGTTCGGGAAGTTTTTCAGCACCTCCCGAGATTACCCAGCTGGGAAGGCTACCACCAATACCGCAATTTTTGTATTTATCCAGTCGCTGTTCCTGCTTGCTAAAATACTGATATAGACTCTCTTCACTGCGCAATGGGAGTCCTAATGTATCAATCACTGGAAAGTCGCGTGGAATATGCCCTGGTTTTAGATTACTGATAAAGCTGCGTACAAATAGTTCACACGCGATATGCCATTGCGGGGTATTCTGTTCAGGGCGGATATGATTCAGGCCTATATGTAATAATGCCAGTGAGATAATATAAAGCCATTCTTCTGCACTGAGATTTTTTTGATAATTCAGGCGTATTTCAGCAATAGGAAGTCCCCATTGTGAGCTATAGTCGCGATTTTTATCTATTTTGTCGTGGATTTGTGCCCAGCAGTCTTTAGGCTGGAGAACATCATATCTAAAATTAACAATTGCAATTCTTTTTAGTAAATGGGCGAATAAGCTATGCTTTTCAATTTGCGCAAGGCCCAGTTGAATATTTTCCCTGTTTTTCTTCCATTTGCCATTTGCATTTTTTTTCGCCATGGCTAATTGCCCAGCAACCGAGGAAGGTCACGTGCGATTTCCATCATATACCAGTCGGGCAAGGTACGCCCTTGCTCATCTTCTGCAATGACGAGTTGTGCCATTTCTAGTGAAATACGGGAAAGCTGAATGATCAGTTTTTTTGAGTGCATAATAAGGTCTTGCACTTCAGCACTGGCTTTTTTCTGATTTTCAGGCAAGTTTTTGATCAGCTGGCTGCGAAAACTTTGTACCATAAAATACAAAATATCGCGCTCTTCGGGCTTATCAGGCCACTGGCTCTCGCCTTTCAGTATGGCATTAAGGGTGTAAGAATAGGATTGCTGTTTGAAAAAAGCAACAAACTGGCGTGCATGAGCCGGAGTGAGTAAACCAGAAGCAAGAATATCGACAACTTCTTCATTTAATGCTTTTTTCTGATAGGCCTGGAATGTATCCGATAGCATATGCCAGCTACGTGGAGTAGAAAAGGGCTCTTCATGTTTAGGTGGTTTTGCCCATAAATGATCAGGACGAAGCTGCATATAGCTGATAATCAAGGGATGAATATTATTCTTGCCTGCCCATGTTAGCCAGTCGCGCGAATTGGCACGTAAACTGATATGCAACATACGGTTAATCAATGCAGAAGAAAGTGGTTTTACGATGGCCGCATCTTGAGCACGATTTCCAGCACCAATCACAATAGTGCCCTCGGGAAGTTCAAATTCACCAATACGGCGATCGTTGATAGGCTATAAAAAGCTTTTTGAACTTCCTGACTGCAGGCGTTTAGCTCATCTAAAAATAGACAAAAAGCGTGCTCACGGGCAATTAATGTCGGTGGACAAAAACTGGATTTACCTTCTTTTATCTGTGGTACGCCAATAATATCTTCTGCAGCCAGTTGTGAGCCTAATAAGCTAATACAGTCTAAGCCAACGGATTCGGCAAATTGTTCAACCAGTGAAGACTTGCCTATACCTGGCGGCCCCCAGATAAAAACTGGGCGAACCGGAGCAACATTTAAAAGAAATTCAGCGAGTTCGCCTGGGGTTAATGATTTTGTGGCTTCCATGTCTTGTGTCGTTGGTGTCGTAGTATCAGGGAGTATTAGACATTGTAGCGTATTTATTGAGTAGTTAAATGAGATGTCAGTAAATAAGCAAGTGTTGGTTTTTTATTTACCGATATTTCAATCAGCTGAATTCGTATAATAAAGGCACCAGGCGTGGTTGCGGGTGGGTCACGAACCTAGGCTGTCGTAGCCCCAGACTCTATATGAGATCGGCAGTAGACATTTTACGGGGTTGGTTCTTATTTCGGCCACTTTAACTAAAATTATTTTTTAGAACTACTTAAAATTTATGTAAAACAAAACCTTAAATAGTTTCATGAATATTTTTTTAATAAAAGTGGCCGAAGTTAGAACTAAGCCCCATTTTACTAACCGTGCACGTCCTGTTAAAGCGTAAATAACTCGCGCATTTTAGCGCCAGGATGTTCAGCGCGCATAAAGGCTTCACCAACCAGAAAGGTAAAAACACCGTTGTCCATCATTAGCTGTACATCATCGGGTGTATGAATACCACTTTCAGTAATCACCAAACGATCATCTGGTACCATCGATTTTAGGTCTAAAGTCGTTTGCAAGGATGTTTCAAAAGTATGCAAATCACGATTATTAATACCGATTAAAGGTGTATCAAGTGTTAATGCTCGCTCCATTTCTGCTTTATCATGCACTTCCACCAGAATATCCATACCTAGTTCCTTTGTTGTATCAGCCAGTTTATGCATTTGCGTATCGGTTAAAGCAGCGACTATCAATAAAATACAATCTGCACCTAATGCCCGTGATTCATGTATCTGGTAGGAATCAATCATAAAATCTTTGCGCAAGGCAGGCAAAGGACAGGCTTGGCGCGCCATTTGCAAATTCACTTCTCCCCCTTTAAAAAATTCCTTATCAGTTAAAACAGAAAGACACGTCGCCCCATTCATGGCGTAGTCTTGTGCAATTTCTACCGGCTTAAAATTTTCTCTGATGATACCTTTGCTTGGAGAGGCTTTCTTAATTTCAGCTATAATGGCTGGCTTTTTAGCCAATGCCTTATCTTGTAATGCGCGTACAAAACCACGCGGCACTTCTGTATCACTGATAATATTTGTCAGATCTGCAATCGACATGCGTAATTTTCGCTTGGTAACCTCTTGTTCTTTTTTGGCAAGTATTTTTTTTAGTATATCGGGTGTATCGCTCATAAGTTTGTTTTGTAAAATAGAATAAAGGAGATGATGGAGTACGCATGAAATAATTTGGGCAAATTTTTAACACAAGACTGTAGCTTCGAATTTATTCGCACTTCCAGTTTCCTTGCTTATTTCGTGCACGCTCCTAAGGAATGGGAATCAAATAACGTGTGCATTCTGACTTGTCTTTTTGT
>CAZLLL010000318.1:0-4721 GCA_964560255.1 uncultured Methylomonas sp. | reverse complement strand
CATTAATCCCTTATTAACAGTCAATAGGCCTGTTCCCAGGCAAGATGCAGATGCTAAAGCAGAAACACTACATGCCAACCTACTGTTTACAACTGTCCCTTTTAAAAACGTAGATATTCGCAGTAGCTATCGGTATGACCAGCGTAACAATCGTTCGCCAATGGATGATTACGCCGTACTCAGAAATGACTCAGAAAACCAGATTACTCAACTAAGCAGTCAAGCCATACGCAGAAATTTAACTTATGGTCGTAAGCAGCATCGTTTTAAAATAGACACGGGGTATCGTTTTTTAGCCAGAAATAAACTGACAGCGGGTTATGCCTACGAGCGCAATGAAAGAGACTATGCGGAAGTAGATCATACAGATGAGCATACTGCGCATATAAAAATGGCGACAAGTCTGTTTAATAACCTCAATGGCTGGTTTAAGTATGAATATATCACACGTAATGCTTCAGCATATGACGGTAATTTTTTATATCTGCAAAGTCATACACCCCAATATTTAAAAACCGTGCCTGAATCAGTACGGTTTGAAAACGACCCTTTAATTAGGCAATATAATTTAGCTGACCGAAAGCGTCATAAGCTGAGCTTTTCAGCTAACTGGCTACCTTTTGAAGCCTTTAGTATCGGATTGAATGGTCACTACAGCCAAGATAATTATGACCAAAATGAACTGGGGTTGATTTATACGGATAGCTTTAGTGGTACTGTAGACTTAAATTACACTCTCCATGAATATCTTGATTTATACAGCTTTTATAGCTATGAATCTTCGCAAAACAAACAGAATGGATATATCCGTTTTTCTAATGCAGGGCTATTATTTCCCCGCAACTCAGAGCGGTTCTGGCAAGTCGATACGCAAGATACCATTAATACGCTAGGGCTAGGCATAGACTGGCGCGTGATAAAAGATATTTTTGATTTACAGCTTGATTATACTTATTCTAATGCATTAACTCAGACTCATACTGCACAAGACAGTCAATCGAATGGTGAGTCACTTCCTGATCTAAAAACAACATTACATCGTTTCAACCTTCGTGCTAATTATCGATTATTAGAAAATATGCGTCTACAATTAAGCTATCGTTATGAGTTTTTTGCCACAGATGATTATGCGCTGGATAATATTTCGCCGGATAGTATTGATGAAGTACTTGGTTTAGGGAATAGTAGCCCCGATTATAATGCTCATGTGGTGGGATTAAGTGTTTTTTATGAGTTTTGACCCAACTCACAGTGATATTTTTTTCACCGTGTGTAACAATAACGTATTACAGATTTAATAAGGCAAGAATATGGCAATAGAATTAACTGAAAGTGCTGCAAAGCAAATTCAGAAACAAATTGATAAACGTGGACAGGGCTTAGGTTTAAAGTTAGGCGTTAAACCTTCAGGTTGTTCGGGTTTTGCTTATACAATAGATTATGCAGATGAGCTTCACGTAGATGAATCGGTGTTTGAAACATTTGGTGTAAAAGTCGTTGTTGCAGATGAAAATATTGCGACACTGGACGGCTTAGTGCTGGATTATGCAAAAGAAGGCATTAATGAAGCCTTTAAGTTTAATAATCCAAATGTAAAAGGCACTTGTGGGTGTGGTGAAAGCTTTTCTGTTTAGTTTAAATGGTAAATAGTGATATTGAGCAAATAGTAGAAAGGTAACTCGCAATAAATAACCTACCCATATTGCACAGGATTTTTGTTTGTCTTCAAGGCATGAAAATAGGCGCATAGCAGACTATGTAACTATTTCTATCACGCCGAAGACAGACAAAAAGATCCGCAAGATGGGCGGGTATTTGTTGCGGGTTACCTAGATAGGAGCCAGACTAACTCACGATTAAAATATCAGTCTGGCCTCTATTTATACTATTTAAATGTAGCAAAAGTCATGTTAATATCAAATTAAAAAATACTAATAATAAATTAAATATATGGATAAAATTTCTTCTGACACTCAAGAACACGCAGGTCATCGTACTTTGGCTGATCGCCGAAAACCCTCGTTTAAATCCTTAATGCTTTCTTTACACAATGGAAGACGCATGAAAGCAAGGAGAAAACAGGAATCGATTATTCCGTACTATACCGATTTATATGAGTTTTGGGTAGGTTTCAATGTTATCATAATTGTTGGATTAAGCGCGCTAGATTCATTTTTTACCTTACAAATTCTTGACCGAGGTGGTGTTGAAATTAATCCTTTTATGCAAGCGTTATTAGACATAAATAATTCTGCTTTTATCATTGGTAAAATGTCAATCACGGCTGTTTGCCTTTTTTTTGTATTGATTCATATTAATTTCAAAATTTTCAAACTGTTTCCTATATCCAGTATTTTGGTTTCATTAACCAGTTTATACATTTTACTAATAGGCTATGAGATAGTATTACTTTCTACTATTTAAACTCTGACTAGTACTTCACCCTCTAAAATATCGCTTATTTAGAGGGTGAAGTACTATAGTCTACTGCATATGGGTTTGCACCTAAAAATATGGTTGCGTACCTTTCAGAACACAATTCCATAGCAAAAAAAGTGCAAATTTATATGCAGCGAGCTATAGTTATATCGTAGAAAAAAAACTTACAATTTCCCTTCTGCTGCCATTTTCATAAACTGGCTATCAAAACGTAATTTGATATTCCTTTTAGGTAACCGTTCACCTACCCCCTACAAGCTTAACCTGTTAATTTAACTGTAAATTATTTCTCAGTATTTCTATGAAATTGTTTTTCATCATTTCTGAGTCAAAATTTCAATGACTTACAGTGGTTATTTGCTGCTGGCATATTAGTCTGATCTATATAAATCAATATGTTAAGGGGTAGGTGAACGGTTACCCTTTTAGATCCCAAAAATGATTTATCAGGGAAAATAATACCCACAAAATCAGCACTGGCCGCACCTTGACCAAACAAACCCTTGTCAAAGCTAAATTTTCTTACATTTTCCATCGTAACCTTGATGTCTTTAGCTTCTGCTACTGCCACAGCTTGCTTTGGATCTGGAAATAACTTGGTCGTTTTTAACTGTGATTTAAATTCGGCTACGGTCGCGCCTTAGGCATCCTGAATATCACTGAATGCTTTTTTCAAGACATCCATATCCAGTTGTGCCGATGAAGCTTGTTTGTGAATTTCTACCCCTTGAATTTTCAGCTTTTCTGCTGTTTGTGCGATCATGTTATCAGTGGTTCTATTCACCGCATTAATTTTTTCGTAACCGTTCAGTCCCCCTCCTTATCAAGGAGGGGTTAGGGGGAGGTTTTATTAGAAAAATGCGTCTCAACTCCCACTTTACAAAGGGGATCTGAACGGTTACGAAGTAGTGTGTAATACGATGTACTATAAACGTGATGGACGGGATAGAAATCCCATCCAGCGAAGTAACTGCTCCCATTTATTGTTAAATTGCGTGAAAAAATATTGATTTTCTTATTTAACTGGTATTGAAATATAATTTCATTGTATGATATTCAATGTTTTACTTTACTATATGATAATATTACTTAGGAATGGGCTCGAAATAACTTGAGCAACTGACGCAGAATTTTTGTTTGTATTCAAGGTGCACAAACAGGCGCATAGCGAGCTACGTAACTATTTGTGCAACACCGAAGACGGACAAAAAGACAAGTCAGTTGCTCAGGTTATTTCGTGCACGTTCCTTAGGAATGGGAATTGAATAAGTTGTGCAATTATGACGCAGTATTTTTGTTTGCCTTCAAGGCGCGGTAACAGGCGCATAGCTAGCTACGTAACTGTTTCCGCAACGCAGAAGGCGAACAAAAAGACAAGTCAGAATGCACAAGTTATTTGATTCCCATTCCTTAGAACGTGTGTGGAATAAATTCGTTAACAAGCCTGTCTTCTCAGTCTGACAACTATTTCTAAGTAAATTTACGTCTGTTGTCACACCTTAATAAAGACAAACAATAACTCCGAGTTAGTTGACTAACCTTTTCCATCGGCGTTCCTTATACCTACCAAAGAGAGGAACATAATGAAAGCTTTTCAATTTACCCTTGTAAAACTCTGTTTTATTTTAGGAATAGCTGCATTTTTTACTACGCCTGCATTCGCTACCGGCGCAACCGTTGTTATCAGTATCAACAACATGACAGCTTCACCCATTCCCACACTGAGTGGCACAATGTTAATTGTGCTGAGTTTATTGTTATTTACTTTTGCTTTTAGAGTCGCCAGGCAAAAGAATAATAGTGCCAGTAAATTTTTTATTGCGCTATTAGGTATCACTGCGATTACAACTGGCGGCGGTGGTATAAAGCTAGTAACTGATGCACAAGCAGGAACAGCGGCTGCAAATGTATTTATGGTGCCAGGCACTCAAAGCTACCGATTATTAAATGATCCCGAAAACCCAAACTCTGGTTTTGTTGGGTTTCTTACCAATAACTCAGGTCAGCAAATTACAGTTCGATCTATTACGCCTGATAATACTTCAACTTGTCGCTTTGTAAACAATGACGACAACCCATGTTTTGTAGCAGGCTTAAATATACCTCTTGACTCCCCTGTAACATTTCCAGATACACAATCATGCCTAATTTTTTGCCAGGCAGCAGGTGGTGAGGATGAGAGGCGTGACACCTGATCTTAGACTAAAGCAAGATATCACATTTCTGACAGAATTAGAAAATGGTATCAAACTCTACTCCTTTAAATATATTCCCAGTTATAC
>CAZLLL010000317.1:0-4733 GCA_964560255.1 uncultured Methylomonas sp. | reverse complement strand
GGCAAACAAAAATACTGCGTCATAATTGCACAACTTATTCAACTCCCATTCCTAGAGCATTTAAGGTAGTGAACTGATGTTATGTGTAGGTTGCGGGTAAGGCACGAATAAGGGATAGCACAATCATAAAACCATATTGTCTGGCACTTGACACTTTCTAGCATCAATCATAATACCAAGAAGTAAAATGTTGGGGTTCGTACCTCACCCACAACCTACGCAGAGTTTGTTTATATTTAAAGCGCTAGCAGACGGTAGTCAATTTAAATTCTGATACCAATATAATGACATTTAGTATTGTCTGATTTAAAAAGGAATGACGCAAGAGCCAATGTCGATTAAAATGGTCTGTTAATTAAATGTCTTTATATTGTCTGCAATATAGATTCCTCAGGTTTTTTGAAATGATTTAATGACAAAATTTATATTTATTACAGGCGGTGTGGTTTCATCTCTCGGTAAAGGGATTGCCGCTTCTTCACTCGCCGCTATTCTAGAAGCGCGTGGTTTAAAAGTCACCATGACAAAACTAGATCCTTATATTAATGTTGATCCAGGTACCATGAGTCCATTTCAGCATGGTGAAGTTTTTGTCACCGAAGATGGTGCAGAAACCGATTTAGATTTAGGGCACTATGAGCGCTTTATTACCACCCCCCTGACCAAAAAGAATAACTTTACCACTGGGCAGGTTTATGAAAGTGTTTTGCGTAAGGAACGTAAAGGTGAGTACTTAGGGGCAACGGTACAGGTTATCCCGCATATTACCAATGAAATGAAGCAACGCGTTTATGCTAGTGCGGAAGGAATGGATGTTGCTATTATTGAAGTCGGTGGTACAGTGGGGGATATTGAATCTTTGCCTTTTCTGGAAACTATTCGTCAGATTGGGGTGGAATTAGGGCGAGATTGTGCCTTATTTATTCATCTTACCTTAGTGCCTTTTATTAAAACAGCGGGGGAAATCAAAACCAAACCCACACAACATTCGGTAAAAGAGTTACGCACCATTGGTATTCAGCCAGATATTTTAATTTGTCGTTCGGAACAACGTATCCCTTTGGCTGAACGGCAAAAAATAGCTTTATTTACTAATGTGCCTGAAAAAGCCGTTATTTCTGCACCTGATGCGGATACCATTTATCGTATTCCTTTGCTTTTAAATGAACAAGGTCTGGATGATATTGTGGTTAATCAATTGCGTCTTGATGTGCCAGCTGCTGATTTATCTGAGTGGGAAAAGGTTGTCGATGCTGTCACACATCCTAATGATATTGTTACAATTGCTATCGTTGGTAAATATGTAGATCATAGTGATGCTTATAAATCTTTAAATGAAGCATTAATTCATGCCGGTATTCATACCCGCAATCAAGTTAAAATTAATTATATTGATTCTGAGACGATTGAAGTAGAAGGTGTCAATAAATTAAAAGATGTTGATGCAATTTTAGTCCCCGGAGGATTTGGTGAACGTGGTGTAGAGGGAAAAATTGCTACGGTACGCTTTGCCAGAGAAAATAAAATCCCCTATTTAGGGATTTGTTTGGGGATGCAAACCGCTGTGATAGAATTTTCTCGTAATGTGGTTGGACTGGAAGGCGCACATAGCACAGAATTTTTACCAGAAAGCCCACATCCAGTGATTGCTTTGATTGCAGAATGGCAGGATCATACAGGGCAGCTGGAAACTCGCAATAAAAATTCGGATTTAGGCGGTACAATGCGCCTAGGGGCGCAAAAATGTCGCTTACTGACAGATTCTTTAGTTTTTGAACTTTATCAAAAAGATGTCATTACTGAGCGTCACCGTCATCGTTATGAATTCAATAATAATTATATTGAAACTCTGGAAAAAGCAGGCTTACGCTTCTCGGGTAAATCAATGGATGGCCGTTTAGTGGAAGTCATTGAGTTAGTTGACCATCCGTGGTTTTTAGCGTGTCAATTTCATCCTGAATTTACTTCTACTCCAAAAAATGGACACCCTTTATTTTCAGGATTTGTCACCGCAGCAGCGCAACATAAACAGAGTGAACAATAAATGCAACTATGTAATTTCGAAGCTGGTTTAGATCAGCCTTTATTTTTGATCGCTGGCACGTGTGTTATTGAAAGTGAGCAAATGGCACTTGATACGGCTGGTTTTCTTAAAGAATTGACAGATAAATTAAATATTCCCTTTATTTATAAATCTTCATTTGATAAAGCGAATCGTTCTTCACATAAAAGCTTTCGCGGTCTAGGTATTGAGGAAGGCTTAAGAATTCTGGAGCTGGTAAAGCAACAGATCGGCGTACCTGTACTTACCGATGTGCATGAAGATACACCGTTAGCGGAAGTTGCCAGTGTCGTTGATGTATTGCAAACACCTGCTTTTTTATGTCGCCAGACCAACTTTATTCAGGCCGTTGCACAGCAAGGTAAGCCAGTTAATATAAAAAAAGGTCAATTTTCAGCACCTTGGGATATGATCCATGTGGTTGCTAAAGCAAAAGCCACGGGTAATGAGAAAATTATGGTGTGTGAGCGTGGCGCATCGTTTGGCTATAACAACCTGGTTTCCGATATGCGTGGGTTAGCAGAAATGCGTAATACGGATTGTCCAATTGTTTATGATGCTACGCATTCGGTGCAACTACCCGGCGGGCAGGGGACTTGCTCGGATGGCCAACGTCAACATGTGCCGGTATTAGCCAGAGCCGCAGTTGCAGCAGGTATTGCAGGCTTATTTATGGAAACGCATCCTAAACCGGATGAAGCGCTGAGCGATGGTCCTAACTCCTGGCCGTTACACCGTATGCAAGAATTACTAGAAACCTTAATATCAATAGATCAAGCAGTTAAAGCGCAAGCGTTAATAGAAAACACTTTATAAATATATATTAAACAGAGAATAAAAGAATGGCAAGAATAGTCGATATCAAAGCAAGGGAAATTTTGGATTCACGAGGGAACCCGACCATAGAAGCGGATGTGGTCTTAGCATCAGGTTATACAGGTAGTGCGATGGTACCTTCCGGTGCTTCAACGGGAGAACGTGAAGCGATTGAATTACGTGATGGTGATAAAGCGCGTTATTTAGGCAAAGGGGTGTTAAACGCGGTTGAATTTGTTAATACAGAAATTCGTGCGGCGGTTGTTGGCTTAGATGCAGCAGATCAAAATGCAGTAGATCAGGCCATGATGGAGTTGGATGGAACAAAAAATAAAGGTCGATTGGGTGCAAATGCCATTTTGGGTGTTTCTTTGGCGGCAGCTCACGCATCTGCATTGGACGCAGGAGTGCCTTTATATCGTTACTTAAATACCAGCGGCGAATTTATTATGCCTGTACCGATGATGAATATTATCAATGGCGGTTCACATGCAGATAATAGCGTAGATTTACAAGAGTTTATGATTTTACCTGTCGGTGCACCGACTTTTCGTGAAGCGATTCGTTATGGTGCTGAGGTATTTCATAACTTAGCTAAGGTATTAAAAGCAAAAGGTCTTGCAACAACAGTTGGAGATGAAGGAGGCTTTGCACCTGATTTATCGTCTAATGAAGAAGCGATTGAAGTGATTTTGGAAGCGATTGTGAATGCAGGGTATAAACCTGGGGTTGATATTTTCCTCGGTATGGATGCAGCAGCTTCTGAGTTTTATAAAGAGGGCAAGTATGAGCTTACATCAGAAGGCAAAACCTTAAGTGCGGGTGAAATGACAGATTTATTCGCTGACTGGGTCGAAAAATATCCGATTATTTCTATTGAAGATGGCTTATATGAAAATGACTGGGAAGGCTGGAAAGAGTTAACCGACAGAGTGGGTGATAAAATCCAGTTAGTGGGTGATGATTTATTTGTCACTGATCCTGCGACTTTAAAAGAAGGCATAGCAAAAGGTGTTGCTAATTCTATTTTAATTAAGGTCAATCAGATTGGCACTCTAACAGAAACGTTAGATGCGATTAATACGGCTCATGCTGCGGGTTATACGGCGGTAGTATCGCACCGTTCGGGTGAAACTGAAGATACGACGATTGCGGATTTATGTGTCGCAATGGGAACAGGGCAAATTAAAACAGGTTCATTAAGTCGTTCTGACCGTGTTGCAAAATATAATCGACTCATGAAAATTGAAGAAGAGCTAGGTTCGCTAGCTAGCTATGCAGGACGCAGTGCTTTTAAGAAATTGTTATAAAATAGTTGTATGTAGAGCGGACTTTAGTCCGCCCTCCCTATGCTGCTGATTAGTAAACTTAAAATATCGAGGTTGGATCAATATGGAAAAACATACAGGTCAATGCAGTTGTGGAAAAATTGAGTATTATTTTGATGGCGAGCCGATCAATTCAGCATTGTGTTATTGTCACGAATGTCAAACACATACCGGGTCAGACAAATGGTTTGGTTTGTGGGTGCCGGTAGAGCAGTTTCATTTTACCAAAGGGTCGCCTGAAAATTTTACCCGGCTGGGTGATTCCGGTAAGGAGTTGCATCATAAATTTTGCGGTGACTGCGGTACTACAGTTTGTGTTGAAGTGACTGTGGCTAATTTTTATTCGGTAGCAGCGACAACATTAATTAATAATAAGTTCACGCCCGCCATGGCTATTTATACTGCTTCTGCTCCAGAATGGGCCGTATTTCCAGAAGGAATTCCACACCATCGTATTTTACCACCCGATATGACTGCTTAGGAATGGGAATTGAATAAGTTGTGCAATTATGACGCAGTATTTTTGT
>CAZLLL010000316.1:0-4769 GCA_964560255.1 uncultured Methylomonas sp. | reverse complement strand
TTAAGACGGGACAAGCCATCATTTGTAGGGTGGGCAATCTTTTCTGCCCACCGAGATTCAACTTGATGGTGGGCAAAAAAAGCTGCCCACCCTACTTATTTTGCAAAGGAGTTGTCCCGTATTAAGTTGGTAGCCGAATAACAGAAGGAGTAAAAGTACTGTTTTAATTTGCAGCTAAAAGACCGCGCCTACAATAAGAATATCACGTTCATCCAACTACCACGGCATCGCTGTACCATCGTATTTAATAAAGCGACCTGTTTGTGACAACTCGAATTGCTCAATTTGCTGACGCATTCCATGTATACTTTCATCCACTTCTATCAATGCATTTGGACCACCCATATCCGTTCTGACCCAGCCGGGATGAAAAATTATTACCCCCGTTCCCTGTTTGGCAAAGTCAAAGGAAAGGCTTTTCATAACAGCATTTAAAGCCGCTTTACTTGAACGATATAAATAACTGCCTCCGCTACCATTATCTGCCATGCTGCCCATCAAGCTACTTATAGCAACAAATAATCCTTGCTGACTCGCTGCTAGATGCGGTGCAAATATTTCAGCCAGTTTCATCGGGCTCAGTACATTGGTTTCCAAGGTATCTCGCCAGGTCTGATAATCTAGTTTTCCAAAGACATGCTGATCACCATACATCCCTGCATTTGATATAAGTACATCAATTGTCTGTTGCTGTAATTCAGTTGCTAGTTGCTGACACTGCGGATGATTTTTCACATCCAGAGTCACAATACGCAATGATGTGTGATGATTTGCTAGCTGCAATAAATCCTCAGCTTTTTCAGGATCACGGCAAGCTGCGATCACCTGCCAGCCAGCCTGCGCATATTGACGACTAAACTCCAGCCCCAGACCTCGGTTAGCACCGGTAATTAAAACTGTTTTCATATTATAAAGTTCCTGTGATTAGAGCCCATAAATTTACTCACTGTAGAACGGACTTCAGTCCGCAGATGCTTAGCAAGCACATTATAGCGGACTAAAGTCCGCTCTACACTGTGTCCAGAATCCAAAAATACAATTTAAAAAATACATTATTTCAACTCTTTAAAACTGTGATCCAAAGCTAAACTGGAATGCCTGCAACTCATCGCCTTCTTTATCATTTAGAGGTATCGCATAGCTAATTTGCAAAGCCCCAAAAGGCGATAACCATTTAGCGGCAATACCCGTTGAGTACCTGAATTCGGAAAAAGAAAACTTTGGTTTAACGATAGTATAGCTCAGTCCGCCGTTACCAAAACTTTGCTCTGTCACTGGGCCTTGAATGGTGCCTATATCAAAAAAAGCCATTAAACGCACCGATTCCACATCAGACATAAAAGGAATAGGAAAGATCAGTTCGGCATTTCCTAAGATTTTGATATTTCCCCCATAAGGTCTAGGCTCTCCTGATGGCGTTTGATTAAAATTTGTACGGCATTGACGATTACAATGGTCACGAGGCCCAAGAGTATTGTCACGAAAACCACGCACCGAATTCACCCCACCCCCGAAATAATTTTCAAAAAATGGCAAGCCCTTAGTCTTTCCGTAGCCATCGCCATACGCTGCCTGTGCCATAAATTTTAAAACCAGATCTTTTGCGACAGGAAAATAATGCTGATCTTTTGCACTCACCTTATAATAAGCCAAATCACTGCCCGGTATAGTGATTAAACCCGAAAGACGCTGCTGAGACCCTTCGGTTGGAAAAATAGCTCTATCCAGCGTATCCCGCACCCAGCCTATAGAAAAAGGAAAGGTTAAAAAACGATCTCCATTTGCTCGTATCCAGATAGGCAGCTCAGGTGGGGCAAAATCCCCCGCTTTTAAGGTGGTATGTTTGATATCAAAGCCTAAATTAAAACGCTGATTTTCATTAATCGGGAAACCTAAATTAAAGCCTCCCTGAATAACATCCGTTAAATAATTTGAAATATTAGCGGCTTGTGCATCGGTTTTCTGATATAAAAAGTTATAACCGATACTCACTCCATCACGTGTAAAGTAGGGGTTCGTAAAAGAGAGGCTATACAATGTGGATACATCACTTTTATTAAAGTTCACACTAACGCGCTTACCCGAACCAAAAATATTATCCTGAGTGACACTGGCATTATAAATAATGCCTTGCGTTTGTGAATAACCGATACCTGCCTGTAAATTACCAGAAGACCTTTCGCTAACGGAAAAATTCAAATCTAATTGATCTCGCGTTCCTGGTACTAAAGGCGTCTCTATACCCACATTTTCAAAATAGCCTAGACGGTTCAAGCGTGCTTTAGAGCGTTCAATTTTAAGTGATGAAGCCCAGGATCCTTCCATCTGGCGCATTTCCCTGCGTAATACCTGATCGCGTGTTTTGGTATTACCCTGAAAATTAATTCGCCTCACATAAGCACGACCCGCTGGATCAATGAAAAATGTCATATCGACTATTTTGCTATCATTATGAATATCAGGCACCATATTCACGTTGGCAAATGCATATCCTTCTTCGCCCAAACGATCAGAAATTGCTTTGGAAGTTAACGTTGCATTTTTGCGTGAAAATATTTCTTCGGGTCCAACTTGTAAAAGTGAAATAAGTTCTTCAGGATCAACAACCAGATTACCACTTAACTTAACCTTGCCGAGTGTAAATAAATCACCTTCATCTATATTAACTGTCAGATAAATATTTTTTTTATCAGGTGTAATAGAAACCTGGGTGGATTTAATCACAAAATTGATATAGCCACGATCTAAATAATAGGAGCGTAAGCGTTCTAAATCAGCGGATAATTTTTGTTTGGAATATTGATCATCTTTAGTATAGAACGATAGCCAGCCAGTGGTACTTAACTCAAACTGCTTGATTAAATCCTCTTCTGGATAAACTTTATTGCCGATAATGTTGACCGATTTAATCTTGGCAACAGCACCCTCAGAGATATTAATGGTAATACTGACTCTATTTCGTTCTAGCGGCATAACTTCAGTATCAATTTTTAAACTGTATTTACCATGGCTAAAATACTGGCGCATTAATTCCTGCTCGACTTTATCAAGAATTTGCTGATTAAAGACCTTTCCTTTCGATAAACCAATGGCTGTTAATGCTTTCAACAAATCCTCAGTACTTAAATCATCATTTCCTTCGAATTCTATTTCAGCAATAGAAGGTCGCTCTTGCACAGTAATAATAAGCACATTTTCATCACGACTCATGGAAATATCTTGAAAAAAACCTGTTCTAAACAAGTCTCGAATGGCAGGTGCTATATTTTTATCCAGTAGTTTTTCACCAATATTGACAAGCGGTAAATAATTAAAGACCGTACCGACCGAAATACGCTGCAATCCATCCACACGCACTTCTTTTACAATAAAACCCTTTTCTTCACTCAATACGACAGAAGACGTTGATAACAAAATCAACAGAAAAAATAGAAAAAATTTAAATTTCATTTACAAGTTAATAACAAAATCAATATAAAACAGACACCGTTCACTTTGCAAACAGCACAGGAGTCAAAAGCTTTGTATGAAACCTATCTATAGTTTCTCAGATAAATTATTTTTCTGAAAGTCTATAACTAAAGCTATTACACTCGCGTAAAAAGTGTCAATTAAAAAATGAAGGGAGTCACAAAACGTTTAGAGTTATGCATTTTCAAAGGAAAATGTTAATACCTCATCAATTGAACTTTTTTGAGCAATGATCATTAACAATCGATCTAAACCTATCGCAATCCCAGAACAATCAGGTAAACCACTCTGCATGGCCGCTAACAAACGTTTATCCATCTCTATAAAAACAGATCCATTGCTTTCCCTAAGCAGGTTATCCTGCTCAAACCGCCTTATTTGCTCTTTCACATCCGTTAATTCAAAGTAACCATTACCTAACTCTATTCCTTGAATAAAGACTTCGACACGCTCAACGATAAGCGAATTATCTGGTTTTAAGCGTGCCAGTGAAGGCAGGCTTGCAGGATAATCATAGACCATACAGAGTCCGGTTTTTCCTAAATTCACCTGTACACAATAGCTAAATAAAAAATCTAGCCACACTGCATGATCCGTTGCACACAGACTAGCTGCTTCTGGAAACCCCAGTGTTTCGGCAGCAGATTGGTACAAGCTCAAATCAAATTGTAAAGCATCCAAGCCAGTAAATTCAGCAAAAACATCTTGATAGCAAATACGCTGTGCTTTTTCAGAAAAACGATCATCTGGCAATAATTGACTTAATAAGTGTTCAACATCATCCATTAGCTGTTGCAGATTATAACTAACCCGGTACCATTCCAGCATGGTAAATTCAGGGTTATGTAAGCGCCCTGATTCACCCTGTCTAAATACCTTGCAGATTTGATAAATAGACTCAGTATTCGTTGATAATAAACGTTTCATGGCAAATTCGGGTGATGTTTGCATAAATAAGCCCATTTTTTTTTCGCCAGCCAGATGATAGCTAGTGAAATGCTCTATATAAGGATCCGTTCCAGCAGAATGACACAATATAGGTGTTTCAACTTCCAATACATGATTAGTATAAAAAAAATCTCTAATCTGATGTAATACTTTTGCTCTTAAATGCATCAATTCTACTGAGCATTTAGGCTGCCAGTTACTTATCATACTAACCGTTTTACTTTGTTTTTTAACCATGTTAACCCAGTATCAATATACGCAAATAGTTGGTGGTAATTGCCATCATGCTTCAACAATTTGGGTTCTTTTCCTTTTGGCGTGAAGGTATAATTCATTAATAATCAACTTGC
>CAZLLL010000315.1:0-4786 GCA_964560255.1 uncultured Methylomonas sp. | reverse complement strand
GCTACAGCCCAATAAATCATAGCCTGAGTAGTTACGCAAGCTGATTATTAATGAATTATACCTTCACGCCAAAAGGAAAAGAACCCTATCTTTCCAGCAATTGCTTCAACTCGTCAATAAATTCCTGTTGCTGCTCTGGGTTTATAAGCTGTTTGTCTTGCATGGTCAGGAAGAACATATCTTCTGCACGACTACCAATAGTACTGATTTTTGCATTGAGTATATTGAAGTGGTGTTCACGAAAAAGCTGCCCGAGTGTGGACAGTAATCCAGGGTGGTCGGTGGTGATTAATTGCAGAATATTGTAGCGGTTTTGTGGGTCTTGGTGAAAAATTGCTTTAGTGCGAATAGGAAAATGTTCAGCCTGACGGGAGTGTGAGTGTGCGTTTTGTTGTTGGTTGCCAGACTGAGCTAGTAGCTGTTGTTTAATAGTGGAGCATATATGTAGCTCTCTGCGTAGGTCATTAATAGGCTCGCCTGACTGTTCTAATACCTGAAAGCTGTTCAGTGCGAATTGATTTTCAGAGGTGATAATTCTTGCGTCGAGTATATTTAGGCCAAGTTTATCTAGCGCAGCGGTGGTGCGTGAGAAGATAAAGTCCTCTTGTTTGTGGTGGGCATAGATAAATATTTCTGCGCTACCTCGTTGATTTTGAGGGCGTAACAGAATAAGAGGAAGATCTTGCTTAGAGCAGCCATTGATGGCAATTGTATGCCAGATAATTTCATCTGGATAATATCGGAGAAAATAATCGGGGCTAATATGCTGCCATGTTTTTTCGATGCGGGTGCTGGAAAGTCCTTTTTTTAACAGTTCTTTGTGGGCTTCTGCCTTGGTTTCTAGAATAGTGTCCTGTTGCTTGACTGGGTTTTCCAGACCACGTCTAAAAGCCTTAGTGGTTGAGATATAAAGTTCTTTCAGTAAGGAGTCTTTCCATGAAGTCCATAGCTTAGGGTTGGTGGCGCGAATATCAGCAACGGTGAGTAAGTAGAGATAGTTTAGGTATTCTATTTTGCCCACTTTTTCGGCAAATTCATGAATAACATCTGGGTCACTAATATCTTTGCGTTGTGCTGTGGTTGACATTTCCAGGTGATTTCTGACTAGCCAGCAAATCAGCTTGGTGTCGCCTTCAGAAATCATATGATCCAGGCAGAATTGATGCACGATTACTGCGCCCAATTCGGAGTGGCTGCCTTTTTTTCCTTTGGCAATATCATGAAATAAGCCAGCGATATATAAAATATGCGGTTTTAAAATTAATAAAAAAATATCGTTACAAAAAGGTAGTTCATTATTGTGTTTGCTGAGCGCAAAGCGACGTAAATTACGGATAAGAAAGAGTGTGTGTTCGTCAACAGTATAAATATGAAATAGGTCGTACTGCATACGTGCAACAATATTCTCAAAGCTTGGCAGGTACGCGGCTAATACACCGTAACGGTTCATATTGCGTAGTACGTGAGTGATACCGCGTGGCTGGCGTAATATATCAATAAATAGCTGCCGTGAGAGAGGATCCTGGCGAAAATCATCATCTATCAGGTATAAATTACTGCGAATAAGGCGAATAGTGGTTGCTCTTATGCCTTTTAATGAGGGGATTTTTTGTAATAATAAGAATATTTCTAGTAAAGCTCGCGGGTGTGTTTGAAAGACGCAAACACTTCTGGCAGCAATATAGCCAGCAATACTGTCAAAATTTTTGTTAATAACCTGAGGTTGATAAGCTGTGCCGTCATGAGGTAAGCAGTGCTCATTAAATATTTGTAGTAGTGTTTCGTTAAGGCGTTCAAGTTGCATCACAGTTTTAAAGTAGTGTTGCATAAATTGTTCTACACCGGCATTGTTTTGTTGCTCTCTAAAACCAAAAAAATCAGCTATATCACGTTGAAAATCAAATAGTAAGCGATCTTCACAGCGGTTTGTCAGTAAGTGGAGTGCGAAGCGAATTTTCCATAAAAGCTCTTGTGCTGAGTATAATTCATCATACTCAGCCTGGGGAAGAAAGCCATATTTTGTTACCTCACTTAAAGACTTGCATTGGTAGTGATGTCTAAACACCCAGGTCAATATTTGCAAGTCTCTTAAGCCGCCAGGGCCTTCTTTAATATTTGGTTCTAAATTATAAGCGGTGTTATGGAATTTTTTGTAACGATCAGCCTGTTCTGTAATCTTTGCTTTATAATAATCTTCTGAAGACCATGTATGTCTTGTCAGAATCTGCTTGTTCAGCTCTAAAGTTAACGTTTCGTTGCCTGTGAGGTGGCGGGATTCCATTAAATTGGTGAGAATGGTCTGGTCATCGTCGGTTGCTTGAATGCACTCAGAAGTACTGCGTACGCTGAGGCCGAGTTTAAGTCCCGTGTCCCAGAGAAAGGTACAGAAATCGCTCAGTTGTTGTTTGTCTTGCTCGCGACTGTCGTCGTGAAAAAGTACCAGAATATCAATATCAGAATGGGGAAACATTTCTTGACGACCATAGCCGCCGACAGCGATTAAGGCAAAATTTATGCTGTTATTAATAATAAAGCGTTGCCAGATAACTTCGAGTAAACTATCAATAAACTGGGATTTTGCGTGCAGGAAATCCAGAATAGGTTTATCTGTTGAGAAAGTGTCTTTTAGATGACTATTATGTTGTTTTATCGCGATTTTAATTTGTTTGGCACTGGTCAGAATTTGAGTGTTTATATTCTTCACAGCTCTTCCTTGCGTAAAGTTAAAACTTCATGGCCTGTTGGAGTGACGAGAATGGTGTGTTCCCATTGAGCTGAAAGCGAACGGTCTTTAGTAACAGCAGTCCATTTGTCTTTTAATACTTTGATATGGCGTTTACCTATATTGATCATCGGCTCAATGGTGAGAATCATATTTGTTTCTAGCCGTGCACCTGATCCTGGTTTGCCATAGTGTAAAACCTGAGGTTCTTCGTGAAATTTTTTACCAACACCATGACCACAGAATTCACGCACCACAGAGTAGCGATTGGATTCAGCATGTTTTTGAATTACGTAACCGATATCGCCTAAAGTGCAGCCGGGTTTCACTTGTTCTATGGCAAGCCTTAAACATTCTTGAGTGATAATGCATAGTCGCTTGGCATGAGGCGTGACTGCGCCAACATAAAACATTTTGCTGGTGTCGCCATGGTATTCATCTTTAATCACGGTAATATCAACATTAATAATATCCCCTTTTTTTAATTTTTTATCGTTGGGGATACCATGACAGATGGTGTAATTGACAGAAGTGCAAATTGATTTAGGAAAGCCTTTATAATTGAGTGGGGCAGGAATAGCCTGTTGCTCATCAACTATATAATTGTGACACAGTTGATCTATTTCGTTGGTGGTGATGCCTGGTACGATATAAGGTTCAATAAATTCCAGTACTTCGGCTGCGAGTCGGCCGGCAATACGCATTTTTTCTATTTCAGCAGCTGTTTTTATAATGATTGACATGGCGGTTTAGTGACGTGAGGTGAGTGTATAAATAATATAGTATTGCTATAGGGAAAATATGAATTTTAACAGATTTTTTATTGTTGAATAAAGATATATATGGTATAAAGATAAGTTCATTGAGTGTTTTGCAGGGGGACTGAATAGTGCTACTGCAAAGTATGATTAATACTCACATCTATCGTCACGGTTGGTAGGGTGCTGGTTTTTTAAATCAGTTTCCAATTGGGGTGGGTGGAGGCGTAACCCTTTCGGATAGTAGCCGAAATTATTAGGAGAAAAGAATGGCCGCAGTATCAATGCGACAAATGTTGGAAGCAGGTGTTCACTTTGGACATCAGACTCGTTATTGGAACCCGCATATGGCACCTTATATTTATGGTGCACGTAGCAAAATTCATATTATTGACCTGGAAAAAACATTGCCATTATTTAATGATGCAATGAATTATGTAGGTCAAATGACAGCAAATAAAGGCAATATTTTGTTTGTGGGTACCAAAAAGTCTGCACGTAAAGCCGTTGCTGAGCAAGCGGTTCGTTGTGGTATGCCCTATGTCAATCACCGCTGGTTGGGGGGTATGTTGACAAATTTTAAAACGATTAAAAAGTCAATTGCTCGTTTAAAAGAGCTAGAAGCGATGCAGACAGATGGAACGATGGAGCAACGATTTAGCAAAAAAGAAGCCTTGGGAATGGAGCGCGAGCTGGCAAAGCTAGAACGTAGCCTAGGCGGAATTAAAGATATGCGCGGTATACCGGATGTTATTTTTGTGCTTGATGTCGGTTATGAGAAAAATGCGCTTTGCGAAGCGAAAAAACTAGGTATTCCTGTCATTGGTATCGTTGATACGAACAATTCACCAAGAGATGTTGATTACATTATCCCAGGTAATGATGATTCTATTCGTGCGGTTAAGTTGTATACAGAAAGTATTGCAACTGCAATTTTAGAAGCAAAAGCAGCTAGACTGGATGTGTCAGCTAAAGCGGATGAGTTTGTAGAAGAAACAACAGAAACTGGAGAGCAGTAAGCGTTCAGATCCCCTTTGTAAAATGGGAGTTGAGGAGCCTTATTTCTAATAAAGCCTCCTCTAGCCCCTCCTTAGGAATGGGAATTGAATAAGTTGTGCAATTATGACGCAGTATTTTTGTTTGCCTTCAAGGCGCGGTAACAGGCGCATAGCTAGCTACGTAACTGTTTCCGCAACGCAGAAGGCGAACAAAAATCCTGCCCAATATTGGACGATTATTTATTTCCAGCTCCCTAAGGAGGGGACTGAATGATTACGAATAACAAGGATGTAGATCGTAGCAGCCG
>CAZLLL010000314.1:0-4787 GCA_964560255.1 uncultured Methylomonas sp. | reverse complement strand
GGATGAATTCCCTAAGAGTCAAGCTGTGAAAAATTTAAAAACTGGAAGATCGAGTTAAAGGTATCGCCTTTGATAACATAGATTTTCTGTCCATCATCTGACTGAACAACACCTGATACCTGACCTGTTGCCAACGCTAATGCTAGATGCCAATCAGATAAAGCCATTAACGGTCGTCTATACCCTTGGACAGGACTATTCATTTGCATATTAAATTGAGGCCAAAGACATGGGTATTTATCAATTTCCTCTTGTAATTGCTGTTCATCAATTGACATTGCATTAAAACGAATTTCACCCGTTGTAGCAGAGGGAACCGTATACTTTTCTGTAGACCAGACCCTGAGTTTATTCTCTGCATCACAAAATCCATCTAGTGTAGCCAGTGTTTCCTTATACTGTTTATCACCCTTAACTATGCGTCGTCTTATTCCCATCACAACCACTTGTTTAAAGCGTTGCTCTGGTGCTAATACAACACTGACATTTTCAAATGCTGCAGCAATCCATCGCCTGAACTCTTGATCCAGCGTGTAATGTGGAATAATCAATACCATGACACCTCCGTATTGCAACAGCCCGGCAGATCGTTGGTAAAATATTTTCTCCAGACGTTTTTTACCTTTAGAAATGGCACTATCATTCGTTTGTGCTGTATCAGCCACCAAATCTCCATAGGGTGGATTTAGCCACAATAGACCAAAGCTTCTTGGGGTAATAATGGTGTCTTGAAAGTCACCGTATAAACAGCGATTTAATAACTTCTTAGCCTGAACAGAACGTTCTTTGTTATATTCCACACCAAACGTCTCAACAGATTGATCGTTGAGGGGTTGATGGAGTGCATGTTGACATTCTGCTAATGCACTGCCTTCACCTGCACAGGGATCAATAATTCGCATTGACCCTGCTTTACAAGGAACCAACTTATCAAGAATCATTTCTATCGTTGCTGGGTCGGTTGGGTAATAGCCATTTTTTACAAAATTATGGGCTAGTTGTTGAAACATTAAAGCCATGGGCTTCTCCTTAAAATGTACTAAATTAAAAAAGAGAAACCCAGTCCCACACAGGAATTGGGTTTCCCGTGTTATAAAATTAAATAGAGTTGTTTTTATTGAAGGGTTAATAGTCCTGATGTTACTCTTTGACTGATTTCACCATTAAATTGCTCTTCAGGGATTGTAATGGAAATAACATCAATATCATGCCCATCAATAAGCTTTAACCAGCCTTGTTCCTGCATCAATTTTATAATGCTGCTTTGCCAGTGTTCCAATAACGGTAAATGACAAACCTGTTTGATTAAATCCCAGACACCTTGTTGTTGATTATCTTGACCCCGTTGCATTAATAAATAAGCCTCCCGATTGACATAATCAGGTTGCCTGGCTTTTTTATCAAATAACCAGATATGTACCAGATCACCAAATAAATTAGACTTGGGCATTCTTCCTGTCATCTTATCTAAACGATCAGGGTTACCAATCTTTGCTGGATAATTTTCATATCGAAGTCGAGTATCTGATGTATCCCCGTTTTCGGAGGCTACATGACCATCAAAAGATAATTGAGCAATGCCCCCTTCATTTGCTGTCAAGGTTAATCGTGCCAATAGTTCCTGAATAGCGGTATCTCGTCCCCAACATGAAGCAAAGACCAAATACCCCTCATCACAAACCAGCGCATCACAATACACATCGTTTATTTCATTCACTGCTAACATTTGTTTTTCTCCTTAACCTTAAAGAAAATAGTCATTCCCGTTAGGAAAAGATATTCCCTATTAAGGCTTGTTTATTTAAGTGTTAAAAAAGTTACATTTTAGTCCAGTATTGACCAATGGGGTTAAACTTATAATTGAGTGATTTCAAACGTTCACGTTGCTCACGAAAAGTCACTCTGCTAACTGTTGGATCAAGTTTAAAGCTATCTTGTAAAGGCCAAAGCAAACCAAACAATTTTTTATCGGATAATTCTTCAGCTGTCAGATCATTTTGATCTTCATCTTCAGAATCTGCGGATTCAATTAATTCAGTTGAGTCTGTTGGTTCAATCGAGTTTTCCGTTTTCGTAGCTTTTATATCAGCTTCTTTTTCTTCATCTAATGGATCTTGTTCTAATGATTCGTGTTGTACTGTTTCTATTTCATCAACATTCGCTAATGAAATATTTTCCAGCGCAGCTCGAACTTCAACGACCAAACGGCTTCCCGTTGAGTAGGTTGAAGAGAAAATTTTCCTGATAGTAAACAGCCCTTGGTAAGACCCTTCATCATATTGATCAAGAATCTTGTCTTTGACTGAAAATTCACCAATCTCCGTCTGTAAACTACCAACACGGAATGGGCCGTGAATTCCTGTAATGATCTTAATATTCAGGCGACCTTCGATGCTAATCATAGTAGTGCTCCTTGCTCACAAGAAAAATTCACTATTCTCAACTGTAAATTCCTCAGATAAGAGGCTTGATTAACTTGAAAATAAAATCTGTCAAATAAGGTTATTTTTATATGTGTCATAGGGTTTTCCTAATAAAAAACCGAAGAACACAGACCACCGCAATGCGAGGAATGATATTCCCCGATTGGGTTAAAAAATGTTGATGTGAAACGTCTGCAACGTTTCTCACAGGAAACGGCTATTGGATAGACAGACTCGCAATAGCAAAAGGTGTTACTGAAACGCAGTAACCACGATAGAAAACCAATAGTGCATTTTTTCACACCTCCTTCTTATTGAAAAAAGAAGGTCTGAAAAAACCAGATGTACAATTCGCCAATAAGGTTTTTGCACACCTTTTTTGTCGTAAATATAAAACGTTAATTAATATTAATACTGTGATAAATCGTTATGAACAATTATCACTCATTTAAAGGTCAAATAACCTTGCCACTCTTTACAAAATAAAATCTGTTTTCCCGTTTAAATAAACTGATTGTTCTAATGCTTGACTCGTTTTTGAGTGTTCCAAAGTCATACTAAATCATGCACGGTCTACCGCACAAAAGGTTCCATCATTATCCGACGATGGCAGCCGGTGTGGTTAGATTAGAAATGTCAATGACGTTTTTCCAGAAAACCCTGTTACACAAGGCGTTCTGCAAAAATTTAACAATTGGAGACTGTATTGAAGAGTTAATAAAGACCGCAAATGCGGTCTTTATTAAAAAGATAAAACTAAAATGCAAAAACTTAAGCTGTAGAAGCCTCAGTATTTTTTTCAGTCAGTGTAAAGTCGTCATTTTCTGGTATTTTCTCAGCCGCTACTTCTTTAGAAGGTGCAGTATAAACAGTATCGCCATCCACTTTGACCCAGCCAATATACAGTAAGCGAGCTTTTAAACTTACGCCTACTTCCCCTTTTTTCTTGCCGTTCTGGAAGATAAAAGTTTCAGAGTAAAGATCACCTATTTTAAAACCCATCAGAATTTTTTTATTTTCCTGACAAGCTTTATCTAAGCGTTTAATGATTTTTGCAGCTTCTGAACCACTGACACGACAATCAAAATTAGTATACTCAACTGCATCGGCTGCACCGTGAAGAGCAGAGATATTACATGCCCAGAATGGTTCACCACGCTTAACGGGCACTTCACGTACTCGATTAACATAGCCTACACCTTGTGTATGTAAGTCATAATATTTTGTTTGATTATTTTCTGTTGAATTTGTAGACATGATGTTTCTCCTTTATAAATAAAAAAACCGGAAAAACATTGATTACCCGACGGGGAAAAAGTTTTCCCGGTGGGTTTGGTAAAATTGAATAATCTGAACTTTCGTTCAAAGCTGTGCATTTTGCCCGTAAAAAAATAAACGGAAAAATACGCTATTAGGATTTAGACATCCCAGTTGTTGAAGATATTACGATAAGAAAATTGTCTTTGAATAGAATAATGTCTGTAACAGCTCCCACAGGAACTGGCTATCGGAGATACAGACTCGCGATAGCTAAAGGTATCACTGAAATGCAGTGATTACACAAAGAAACTTATTTTAAACATAAATGGTTATATGCCACAAGAAAAAACCAAAACTTTGGTGGATTGCCTTTTTACTTACTAATGTTGCGCAAAATCAGCAAATAATTTATAAAACCGCACAAATGGCGTACAATTAACTAAAACAACTGGAGACCTTTATGCCTACAACAGAAACTATCAAACAAGAACGTATGCACATTCGTCTTGATACCCTTTCAAAGCAGAAGCTTGAAAAGGCAGCTAGTTATAGTCATAAAAAATTATCTGAATTTGTGCTTTCTCAATCATTGGCTGCTGCTGAAAGCATTATTAGTGAACATGAGCAGTTAACACTTTCTAATAACGATTGGGAACTTTTTTTAGACGCATTAGAAAACCCACCTGCCAAAAATACAAAACTGAATGAAGCGATAGCGTTACATAAAAAAACAGTGATTCGTTAATGATGCAACTCTCTATTACCGCATTAAATACAGGCCATTTGCGTAAAGCCTTTGATTGTGGCGAACCTAGCCTGAACTCATATCTACAGCGATACGCCCGTCAAAACATAAAGCATCGTATTAATAGAGTATTTGTTGCAACGCCAATTAATTCAGAAAAAACGATTGTGGGTTACTATACCTTGAGTGCAGGTAGCATAAGTGTTGATGATTTACCCCCAAAGCAAAAACGCCGTTTACCACAATACCCAGTTCCAGTTGCCTTGTTGGGACGACTGGCTGTTGATAAACAATACCAAGGTCAACGTTTAGGAATCAGGATTTAATTAAACCCGAAACTATCGAGTCAGCAGGTATGG
>CAZLLL010000313.1:0-4789 GCA_964560255.1 uncultured Methylomonas sp. | reverse complement strand
AAGGCAAACAACAATACTGCGTCATAATTGCACAACTTATTCAATTCCCATTCCTCAATTAGCCGAGTGTGCCTGTGAAATTAGAAATCCATCAGGAAAATGCTGCCTAGCGAATTTTAAACAGTTAGAGAAAGAATATACAGCTGCAAATTGAATGCACGGTTTTTTAAGGTTGCTTATTTTTCCACTGACACGACTAACTTTGCTAAAATGGTTGATATTATTTAGTTCACATTTTGCTTAATTCAAATCATGACTCACTTCTCTCTTACAGCTATTTCTCCGATTGATGGTCGCTATGCGAATAAAGTCGAAGTTTTCCGCTCTATATTCAGCGAATACGGGCTGATTCGTTTTCGTGTTCAAGTTGAAGTGCGCTGGCTACAAGCTTTGGCGCAGCATCAACAAATCATTGAAGTGCCCGCATTTAGTGTACAAGCTAATCAAGTACTCGATAACATAATCAGTCATTTTTCTGAAGCTGATGCACAACGCGTTAAGGATATTGAAAGTACAACCAATCACGATGTTAAAGCAGTCGAGTATTTTCTAAAAGAAAAAATTGCTGATCATGCTGAACTCAATGCAGTCAGTGAGTTTATCCATTTTGCCTGTACCTCGGAAGATATTAATAACCTGTCTTATGCCTTAATGCTTAAAGAAGGCAGAGTGGCGATTCTGCCACAAATTACTGATTGCATAGATGCACTTAAAACGCTGGCAACTGACACAGCAGGCCAGGCTATGCTATCACGTACGCATGGCCAGTCTGCAAGCCCAACAACAGCAGGTAAAGAATTTGCCAATGTTGTTGCGCGGATGTTACGCCAGAAAGACCAGTTCGAAGCGGTGGAAATTCTAGGTAAAATTAATGGCGCAGTGGGTAACTATAATGCTCATGTAGTTGCTTACCCTGAAATTGACTGGCAAGACTTCTCTAAAAACTTTGTACAGTCATTGGGTTTATTCTGGAATGCCTATACGATACAAATCGAACCTCATGATTATATAGCTGAGTTTTTTCATGCCTTATCACGTTTCAATACCATATTATTAGATTTTGACCGTGATATCTGGGGCTACATTTCGCAGGGTTTCTTTAAACAAAAAACCATTGCAGGTGAAATTGGTTCATCCACCATGCCGCATAAAGTTAACCCGATTGATTTTGAAAATTCAGAAGGTAATATTGGCCTGGCAAATGCCTTGTTTCACCATTTAGCAGAAAAACTACCTGTGTCGCGCTGGCAACGTGATCTCACTGATTCGACGGTGCTACGAAATATAGGGGTCGGCATTGCACACACCAGTATTGCTATTCAATCGGCTTTAAAAGGTATTTCTAAATTGCAGATTAATGTGGATATTATTGAAGCTGATCTGGATGCTAACTGGGAAGTACTTGCCGAGCCAGTACAGACTGTGATGCGTCGTTATGGTATTGCACAGCCTTATGAAAAATTAAAAGAATTAACTCGTGGTCAACGCATTACTGCAGCAGATATGAAAATTTTTATTGAAAAACTGGATATCCCAGAAGAAGCGAAACGGGCATTAATCGAATTAACACCGCGCAGTTACACAGGGTATGCTGAAAAACTGGCTGCTGAAATTTAGATACCTTTCATTTTCACCCCAAAGTAGTTTACACTTTTCAAGATGTAAACAGTGCAGGAGTTAAAACGCTTTAGCTTTTTATGCAACCAGCAATAGCTAAGGAATGGGAATCAAATAAGTTGTGCATTCTGACTTGTCTTTTTGCTCGCCTTCTGCGTTGCTGAAACAGTTACGTAGCCAGCTATGCGCCTGTTACCACGCCTTGAAGGCAAACAAAAATACTGCGCCATAATTGCACAACTTATTCAATTCCCATTCCTAAAGTTATTGCACTCCTGCCAAAGTGTCAACTGGAAAATGAAGGGCATCCTTCATTTATCGGTTTACACTTTGGCAGGAGTGCAATAGCTTTAGCTATTGCTGTGTACTGAAAAAGCTAAAGCTTTTTTACTCCTGCACTGATTCATACTTTAAAAGTGTAAACTACCTTTAGGGGCAAATGAAAGATGCCAATGAAGGGAGTCGAAATTTAAACAACTATCCCCTGATAGTTTGTGATCAATTTTATTGGAGTTCGTGCCTTACCCACAACCTACGTTTAGGCAGAAGTAGCTTCTTGAAGAAGAAACTATCCTAATTTATTTCAAATAGTTGTCAATAAATACACGTTTTCTTTACAACTATTATGCTCCCTTCGTAAGACAAAAGCTGGACTTTCATGGGCTAGCTGATTATCATGCCTCTATAACTCTGCTATTCTGGTTGTTTTCTACGCGTTACAATACAACAACATAATCAGACTAAACTATAATAAAAACAAAATTTTCTGTGAATAAGACATACAAATCTTCCCCTGGATCGCCCTATCCCGTTGGCGCACGTCTAAAATCAAATGGTGTTAATTTCTCCATTTTTAGTCGTCATGCAACTGATGTAGAACTCTTCTTGTTTGATAGTTCTGACAGTCTGGAACCTTTTCAAATCATTACTCTGCATACCGAATTCAATAAAACGTTTTATTCCTGGCATGTCTTTCTGCATGATTTACCTGCGGGTATCTGGTACACCTGGCGGATGGATGGCCCAGGTGATACCTCGCAAAGCGGATTGCGCTTCGATAAAGAAAAACACCTACTTGACCCCACTGCCAGAGCAGTGAGTGATAAGCTCTGGCAACGCAATAAAGCATGTGTAGCTGGCGACAATGCGCATACCTCCATGCGTAGCCTGGTGACAGACAGTAGCTATGACTGGGAGGGTGATACACCCTTCTCATTTAAAAGTGAAAATGCTATTATCTACGAATTACATGTAGGCGGATTTACGCGACATGACTTATCTGGAGTCACCCATCCGGGTACTTTTGCTGCTCTGATTGAAAAAATACCCTATCTTAAAAAACTGGGTATTACTCATGTCGAATTGCTGCCTGTCATGGCCTTTGATGAACAGGATGTGCCTCGCGGCACAGCCGCTCTCGGACTCAAAAACTACTGGGGCTATAGCACGCACAGCTTTTTCAGTCCTCATCCCGGCTATTGTGTGACACCAGAGAACGGCACACATCTAAAAGAATTCCGTGATTTAGTCAAAGCTCTGCACAAAGCAGAAATCGGCATTATTATGGACGTGGTATTTAATCATACTTCTGAAGCGGGTGAAGATGGACCCGTTATCAATTTTAGAGGTATAGGCAGCAGTATTTTTTATCATCTGGATGCTTATGACAAAAGTAAATTCCGTGATTATACTGGCTGTGGTAATACCGTGAATGCCAACCACCCCGTAGTTGCTAATTTTATTATTAGTTGTCTGGAATACTGGGTACGGGAAATGCATGTGGACGGTTTTCGCTTTGACTTGGCAAGTGCTATGGCGCGGGGTGAAAACGGTGAAGTACTACAGGATCCACCAGTTTTATGGGGCATAGAGCTCTCTGAACAACTGGCAAAATCGAAACTGATTGCTGAAGCCTGGGATGCTGCGGGGCTTTATCAGGTCGGTAGCTTTCCGGGATACCGCTGGGGAGAATGGAACGGTAAATATCGAGATAGTATCCGCCGGTTTCTCCGAGGTGACCGGGGCATGATCGCAGAACTGGCAACTCGGCTCTGTGCCAGTAGTGATTTGTATAAACATCAGGGGCGCTTACCTGTCAACAGCATTAACTTTATAACCTGTCATGACGGATTCACACTCTATGATATGATGAGTTATAATCATAAACATAATTTGGCTAATGGTGAAGATAACCGCGATGGTTGTAATCACGATATGAGTTATAACTGCGGTGTTGAGGGTAAAACGGATGATCCTGAAATACTTGCATTACGCCATAAGCAGGTTAAAAATAGTTTTGCAATATTATTATTAAGTCAGGGTGTACCCATGCTACTGGCGGGTGATGAAGTACTTAATACCCAGCAAGGAAATAATAATGGGTATTGTCAGGATAATGAACTCACCTGGTTTAACTGGAGCCTGACTGAACAAAATGCAGATATGCTACATTTTGTTCAGCAAATGATTGCGCTACGCAAGCGCCATAAATCACTGATGCGACGCCACTTTCTAACGGGTGAGAAATTGGGCGAACGCCCTATCCCTGATATTAAATGGCATGGAGTGGAACTCGACAAACCACAGTGGCAAGACCCTGAATCTCAGGTGCTTGCCTTTACGTTAGCCGCAGTGGCAGCTAATAAAGAGGCTGATTTACATATTATCCTGAATATGTCTGATTCCGAATTAATCATGGAATTACCCGTAATTCAAGAACAAAAATGGAATTTAGCGATAGATACCGCATTACAGTTCCCCTTTGATACTGTTATACCGGAGAAACAAGTTGCGGTAAAAGGCTTTAGCTATGCTGTACAGGCAAAATCAGTAGTTGTATTTGAGGGGTAAAAAACAAAACCGTGATACCTTAGGGAGCTGGAAATAAATAATCGTCCAATATGGGTAGGTTATTTATTGCGAGTTACCTTATTTAAACCAAGTATAAAGGCATTGCAAATATATCAATATTGCTGATTCTAACGGTTTCTGTTGTAAGAGGCTGGAAATATCTTCTCTGTTCATAGAAATACGTTATTATAGATTAATATCGGCACCCTTCATATCCCCATAAAAATAGTTTACACTTTTGAGTATCATTAAAAATGAAAAACCAAGTGTAGGGTGCATTTTATGGGAGCGGCCGACAAGGCTGTTAATCTTGAGAGGTGAA
>CAZLLL010000312.1:0-4792 GCA_964560255.1 uncultured Methylomonas sp. | reverse complement strand
GGAATATGCCATAATTTCATGAAGGAGGAGTAAAATTAAGCGAACGGTGAGTTTAAAGCAATGATTATTACCGTTGTTTTATGTGCTCAGAGTATCAGTGTTTATGCCAGGAACGACAACTGCTGGGTTGAAATATATGATGATACACAATTTAAAGGGAAGCATATACGGCTTAAAGGGTCGGTTAAATTAAAAAATTTAATTAAAGTACAAGGGAGCAATTGGGATAAAAAAATTGAAAGTATAGTTGTCGGTCCTAAGGCAACGTTGACAGTGTTTGAAAAAAAACTTTAAACTAACACTTTCAGAAATGGCTAATCATCCTGTGTTAATGAAATCGCTGGGAATTACTAGACAGGATATTCTTGAAGAGTCTGAATTAATCTTTCATTCAGACTCTAAAGTACATGGTTTTGGCGAATTTGACTTTTATCATAAAATCAGGTCATTAAAGCTTGAATGTATTTAATGATACGTGCCTTAATGGGGTACAAATTAAAGTGTTTGTTTGAATGTACGCTTAAAACATATAGATCTCTTGCAAAACAAGTGGGGTGGGTAGTTTTTTTTTGCCCACCATCAAGGCTGAACTTCGGTGGGTAGCAAAGATTGCCCACCCAATTAGTTCGGATTGTCCCGTCTTAAGCGGTGGGTAGCGTACATCCACAGCGACTTTAGTTCCGTCGAATAAGCGGAACCAGCATTCCATTTTTCAAGTACTGCATATCTAATGTTTTAGAGTCTATTTAGTTGATTGCCTATACTTCAGCTAGATTTCCTTTTGTTTCCAGCCAGAACTTTCTATCCTGAGAACGTTTCTTTGCGAGTAATAAATCCATTTGTTCGTTAGTATCATCACCTGCTTCAATTGTTAACTGTACTAAACGCCGAGTATCAGGATTCATCGTCGTAACGCGTAACTGAGAAGGATTCATTTCACCCAGCCCTTTAAAACGCTGTACATTCACTTTTCCTTTAAGCTTTTCTGCTTTGATGCGGTCTAATACGCCTTGCCTTTCTGATTCGTCTAAAGCATAAAAAATCCGTTTGCCGACATCTATTCGATAAAGTGGTGGCATGGCAACAAAAACGTGCCCGGCAGCCACAAGGCTTGGGAAGTGTTTATAAAATAAAGCGCAAATTAGTGTGGCGATATGCAAACCATCTGAGTCAGCATCCGCAAGTATACAAACTTTACCATAGCGAAGATTTTTTAAATCATCAGAACCCGGCTCTATGCCTAAAGCGACTGCAATATCATGCACTTCCTGTGATGCCATCACTTGAGCAGATTCCACCTCCCAAGTGTTTAGGATTTTTCCTCGTAACGGCATAATAGCCTGAAATTCACGTTCACGTGCTTGCTTAGCTGAGCCACCCGCCGAGTCTCCTTCGACTAGAAATAGTTCGCTGCGATTAATGTCCTGAGAGGCGCAGTCGGCTAATTTGCCAGGTAATTGTGGCCCTGCAGAAATCTTTTTACGGATGGCTTTCTTGGCAGATTTTAAGCGTTTTTGAGCACTTAAAATAATCACCTCAGCAATTTTTTCACCGTCAGCGGGATGCTGGTTAAGCCATAAACTAAAAGCATCTTTTGCAACACCAGAAACAAAGGTTACACACTCACGTGAGCTTAAGCGTTCTTTTGTTTGCCCTGAAAATTGAGGATCTTCCAGTTTAACGGATAAAACATAATGGCAGTGTTCCCAGACATCTTCTGGCGTGATTTTAACGCCGCGGGGTAATAAGTTACGAATTTCGCAGAATTCACGCATCGCTTCGGTTAAACCGGCGCGTAAACCATTCACATGAGTTCCACCTTGAGCTGTTGGTACCAGGTTGACATAGCTTTCGGTAATATTTTCAGATAAAGAGTCGGCTGTCCAGACGATTCCCCAGTCAACGGCTTCGTGATCCGCTGTCATTTTACCCATAAAGGGTTCATTAGGGTAAAACTCAATATTACCCACTCTATCCAGCAAGTATTCTTCCAGTCCGTTCTGATAATGCCAATCCCACGATTCATCCGTTTGTTCCACTGATAAACGGATTTTTAAGCCAGGACAAAGTACCGCTTTCGCTCTTAAAACATGTTTTAATTTTATAACGGAAATTTTATTTGAATCAAAATAACTGGCATCCGGTAAAAAGTGTACCATCGTACCGGTGTTGAGCTTGCCAACACTGCCCGTTTCGCTGAGCTCGGTTTGCTTTTCACCATTGGCAAATAGCATATGGTGAATTTTGCCATTGCGTTTGATTTCTATGTTGAGTTGTTTGGATAAGGCATTAACAACAGAAACTCCTACACCATGTAGTCCGCCAGAAAATTGATAGTTTTTATTAGAAAATTTCCCACCGGCATGTAATTGAGTCAAAATAACTTCTACGCCCGGCATATTTTGCTCGGGGTGCATGTCGACTGGCATTCCTCTTCCATCATCTTGCACTCTAACGCTACCATCTTTATACAAAACGACTTCAATACTAGATGCATGACCCGCCACGGCTTCATCCACACTATTATCAACAACTTCTTGCACCAGATGATTGGGGCGAGTGGTATCGGTATACATCCCTGGGCGTTTGCGGACTGGATCTAAGCCACTTAAAACTTCAATCGCCGCTGCATTATAGGTATTACTCATTTTTTTCTAGTTAATTACTCTGATGTTTTTTCATATATAATAGGCCAATTAAACTATCCTATCATTAAATTTATTTAATCGACATGCCAAGAAAGAAAAGTAGCACCATATTTGAAGATTCTCTCAAGGGCTTGGAAGAGATTGTGGAGCAATTAGAGCAGGGTGATATTTCCTTGGAAGAGTCGTTAAAGTCATTTGAGCAGGGAGTGAAATTAACCCGGACTTGTCAAAAAGCTTTGCAAGAAGCTGAGCAGAAAGTACAAATTTTACTAGAAAAAAACGGTCAACAAACTTTGGAGTCATTTAACGATGAGTAGCGCCTTAACAGAATATTTAGTCACTAGCCAAGAGCGTGTAGAAAAGGCTCTGGAATTGCGTCTACCAGTCAATACCGTTTTGCCTAAAAGATTGCATGACGCGATGCGCTATAGTACTCTGGAGGGTGGTAAGCGGATGCGGCCGATGTTGACTTATAGTGCCGGTAAGGCCTTGGGCATTGCACCAGAGGTTTTAGACGGTCCAGCCTGTGCAATCGAAATGATTCATGTGTATTCACTGATACATGATGATCTGCCTGCGATGGATGATGATGATTTGCGTCGAGGTAAAGCAACCTCGCATGTCGCTTATGATGAAGCAACCGCAATTTTAGCGGGTGATGCCTTACAAACATTAGCATTTCAGACCCTGGCTGAGGATAAAAGCATGGATGCCAGTGCAGCGACACGTATCAATATGATAACGGCTTTAGCAAAAGCCAGTGGATCACAAGGTATGGTCGGAGGGCAGGCGATTGATTTGGAATCGGTGGGTAAAAAACTAACGTTGCCTGAACTAGAGAATATGCATATACATAAAACCGGAGCTTTAATTCGTGTCAGTGTGCAGTTTGCCAGTTTATCAATACCTGATTTAGACTCTGCCATTGCTGCTAAACTGGATCATTATGCAAAATGTATCGGACTTTCATTTCAGGTTAAAGATGATATTCTGGATGAAGAAAGTGATACTGCAACTTTAGGTAAGACTCAGGGCAAAGATCAGGATA
Source organism: uncultured Methylomonas sp. (assembly GCA_964560255.1). Classification (GTDB taxonomy): domain Bacteria; phylum Pseudomonadota; class Gammaproteobacteria; order Methylococcales; family Methylomonadaceae; genus Methyloprofundus. The sequence continues at coordinate 1,096 of CAZLLL010000312.1, read as the reverse complement.
ACGATAAGCCTACTTATCCAGCCTTACTAGGGTTAGAGGGTGCAAAGTTAAAAGCACAGGACTTACATGAGCAAGCAGTTGAAAGTTTGTCAGGCTTTGGTGCCGAGGCTGATTTGTTACGCGATTTATCTTTATATATAATTCAGCGAGACCATTAATAGCCTAATTTGGCGTAGGAGTGGCCTTCAGCCGCGCATTAAATTAATGCTTTTAATGATTAAGGCGAAAGTTCGTTTTTATACATAATGCTTGTTTGATAATAAAGGGCGTAATATATTGTCATTAACTTTATCCTGATTTCCCTAAAGATTATGTCTGTATCAACAGAATGTTTTTTTACAAAGCACATGATCCATGTCGCTGAGTGGCAAAAAAAATGGGCGAAGCAGGTATTTTTCCGTCGGAAAGTCACCTGCAATTAATTAATTTGAAATGGCGCCTATTGGGGTTCATCATGCCAGTCATCTTAAGCGTTTGATTCATGTGTTTTTAGAACAGATTAAACAATCCGCATTAATTGCTGCTCAAGACCCTCTACACCTTAATGACTTTTCAGAACCTGAGCCAGACTTTATGTTACTCTGTCCTCGCGATGATTTTTATTATGCTAGCCATCCTCAGGCAAAAGATGTGCTTTTATTAATAGAAATTTCTGATAAGGGAGCTGGAAATAAATAAACGTCCAATATTGGGCAGAATTTTTGTTCGTATTCAAGGCGTAGTAACATGCGCATAGCAGGCTACGCAACTGTTACTACAACCAGGCGCGCGATGCTACTTCGTGAAATTCAGGGGCTCCTGTCACCTTCATTCACTCACCTACGCAGCGAATGTGAGATGCCCTGAACGCCCTGCGTCCGCAACGACTACGCACAAAGCCGCTTCGTCATAGCGACCTCAAATGGCTGGACGGCTATTCGTAATGCAATTCTTGCCTCCCTCGCGCGCTATCGCATTATATTGGTTTTGGCCTGTGCCCTGCCGCCTATCAGGGACTAAAAATCATCACTTCGCTAAGCTCCGTTTCCCTGGTTTTCAGCGGATGTCAGCCGCTGGCTAGGTGCAAGACTCGGAAAGCGTACATCAAAGGCACTTA
>CAZLLL010000311.1:0-4795 GCA_964560255.1 uncultured Methylomonas sp. | reverse complement strand
GAAACAACATACTATGGAGCATCCCAAATCATTCTGATTCTGGGCATAAATCTAAATTTTAGGAATAACATGAAAGAAATTACAGTTGATAGCAACCCAAGCGAAGCACTTTTAAAAGAAATGGGTGTTGCTTACTGGCCAACATGGGAAAAAGAAGTATCTGTATTCCCATGGGAATTCGTTACTACAGAAACAGCACTTATTTTAGAAGGTGAATGTGAAATGACACCTGAAGATGGCAGTCCTTCAATTACTTTCAAAGCTGGTGACTTAGTGGTATTTCCATTAGGCTATAAAGGTACTTGGGAAGTGAAAAAAGCACTTAAAAAGTGCTATAAGCACAGCGGAGGAAAAATTGTCAAATGTATTTTTAACCGTTTGAGCATATTGTCAAATTTCACTAAATCAATCATAAAATAAAGGTAACTACTCAGGCTATGATTTATTAGGCTGTAGCGGTTTTGGCACTTCATTTTGGATCATAAAGGCAGAGAAATAGATATTTTTTAACTGTTCAGCTGCTTTTTATACCACAAATATCCCTACAGCCTAGGAAACAATAGCCTGAGTAGTTACAAATAAAGTTTACTTTCATTATTCCCACAATAACTGTTTCTGATATTTTGGCAAGTTCGTATTCTGAAGATGAGTAAATATCACCTTCTTTATTACCCAACGCTATGTCTACAACATCAGGCTTATCATCATACGATAAGGATATATTATTTGTTTAAATAATGGAAGTTCCTGTTTATGACTTACATTGAGCGGGTCTATTTTCTGTTTTTTTATATTAAAAATACATTAATAATTAGAGTGTTATGGGGATCCGTATAAATAATAAAAATATAATATTAGAAATCGGGTATTTTTACTGCATGTAACGCATTGATTTTAAATGATTCTATATAAGTCATTGAAATCTAATAAACTTAGTATAACCATTTGTTTTAAAATTAAAAGTTAATCGAAAAATATAAAACCATACCCGCTCAATGTGAGTTACGTAGCCTGATATGCGCCTATTTCAGCGCCTCGAAGACAAACAAAAACCCTGCGTCAAATGCACACTACAACATTCCCATTCCTAATAATCGAGAAAGCGAAAGTATTAATTCACTAGGCGCGTCATGCTGCCTCCCAGAACAAGGGACTTCTGTCACCCTCATTCGCTCACCTAAATACAAAGCGGCTTCGTCATAGCTACTTCAAATGGTCGGGGCTTATTCGGAATGTAATTTTGTATCCTGTTTAAATTCCCTGGGAAAACTCGTTCATAGGGTAAATATAAAAACAATAATCTATTGAAATGAAATAATATTTTGTTTTCATGGTTTAGAGTTACCAAGGAATTTAAACAGGATACGTAATGTTTGCCTCCCTATCTCTATGTTTTCCTGATTTCCAGTATCGGAGTGTAGGCTAAATTTTAGTAACCGTTCAGTTCCTTCCTTAACTCCCATTTTACAGAGGGGATCTGAACGATTACAAATTTTATGTTACTTTCGATACTAATCAAAAATTCAACAGCTGTTACTCACGCTGAAAATCAGGGAAACGGAGCTTAGTGAAGTGATGATTTTTAGTCCCTGGTAGGCGACAGGGCACAGGCCAAAATCAAGTAAATACAATAGCGCGCGAGGGCGGCAAGAGTTGCATTCCGAATAGCCGTCCAGCCATTTGACCGCAATTCTAAATTTGGGTCGCTTCTTAAATTTCAATAGATTACAGGCATATTGTAAAATATTTGAGGTAGTCTTGACGAAGCTGCTTTGTGCGTAGTTGTGGCGGACGCAGGGCGTTCAGGGCATCTCCTAGTCGCTGCGTCGGTGAGAGAATGAAGGTGACAGGAGTCCCTGAATTTCGCTAAGCAGCATGGCGCGCTTACCTTGTGGAGCATGGCTTTCTCATAAAAACATGGCATGATATTTGTTCAAGTTACAAGGCCAGTGAAAACAAATGATGCAACACTTATTAAAATTTAATTTCTTTATGAAATAATTTTAAAAAAATAAAAAACCAAACATATTTTAAAAAATAACAATACATATCAATATATTATAACTTTCAATAAGTACGCCAGGTTTTTATGAGAAAGCCTTGCTTTGTGGAGAAGGGAGTAATCAAAGTATAAAAAATACTTTTTGAAGGCTGATTAATAATAAACCTTGCATTAATTATTAACGCAAGTAATAATAATACTGATTCTCATTTGTATTCTATTGTAATAAATTGATTCAGTGAATACTTATTTAAAGGCCAGAAAGATGAAAAATTCACGTTCAAATATACTATTTGCTTCATTAGCAATGTGCTGCTCTGTGATTCATGCAGCATCAGAAGCGACATATGCAGGTGATACCCTGCATATACCTCATGCTGTCTATAAAGGATCCGTTTTCGATTTAGAAATGACCTATCAGGCACCTAACAAACTGCTGTTTAAAAAAGCGGAACTGGTTGCTGGAGAGCACCCCGATAACGAAGCAGTTAATATATCGGATGACCTTAATTTTTCTTTAAGTGAGATTTAGATTGGTGATCTAATCTTCCGGGCTGATGTTTCCGCTGTAGAAGGCAGTGCAGCCAAGTTTATTGCCACCGGCATTAGTCTGGTGGATGCGGAGGCTGTCTTTACTGACTCGCTGAATATCGCTTACTACAATCTGGCTAATCCTAAAACGGGCAATGATCAACTGGTGGTTTACGATGCTGCAAATAATAAGCATGTTGTGGTTAAAAATGATGTCATTCTAGGACGATGCAATTTTGTTTTTGGCGGTAGCTTAGATGGGGATAAGATTGTTTATCAATCTCGTAAATATGGTATTTTCCTTGATCCATCTAAGGAAAATGAACCTAGAACCGCTGCTGATGGGCGTGGTGGAGAGTTTGAATATGCTTTTTATTTTGACAATGCTTTCAAGCGTTACGACATAACGAACCCTTCGGCAGAAGCTCTGATATTTGATTCAGGGATGCTATCCCAGTCACTTAAAGACCAGGGGTTGGCGGTTATGAACGGCGAATATGATTTGTTTAATACTATTACCGATCCCGATAATAGTTATGTTGAAATTAAAGCTTTTGAAAAATTACCAGATGTGCTGCGTGGTGAGTCGGCGAGTGCCCTGTTACACGCGCCAATGCTGATTCGCTTATCTGACGGCAAACATACCAATGCGCATTTTGTAGCTACATTGTTAAATCAGCAAGGTGCCGTGACAGGTGTCCTGGCTTTCCATGATGCTGTACATAAAAAAGGAGTCTATCCTGAAGGTGATGAAAATCGCCAACGTTTACAGTTGTGTGCAGCAGATCTGGCTAGTTGTCAAGATGTTGGAGAGGTGGGTAGTGAGGCCGATGGACGCTTCTTTTATCAAACAGAAACCGATCAGTATATCTATTTGAGTAAAGACGGAAACAGTGACTTTTATGCACTGAGTAAGGAGAGTCACACGCTGGCGAAGGTTGCTGGCGCTCAATATCCAGCTGTATTTAATCATAAGAAACATGTGGTAGCTTCTGATCTAGGGCATGGCAGTGAAGTGGAAACTTTAAGTAATTTTAGTAGTTTGTCGGGCATGAAGGTCAGCCTGGCTGAAGGTCATGATGCTTTTCTCGCCATTAACTATGATCTGGATAACGAAGACCCAGTAGGCAGTTATAAATTCCTGGGGGATATTCATATATATAAACATAGCCAAATTATCAAATTCAATGGATTGACCAGTACGAAAATGTTTGATAACGGGGATGGCATTGATCACGGCGATGAATCGGATGCGGAAAAATCTGTCGGTCACATTAATCTGATTGCGGTTGCTAATAAACGCTTGCTGCTAGAAATTGGTAATTATGATGGAGAAAGTGCACAAGGCAGTTGTAAACCGGATGGAAATGGTTATTACTGTTCATCACTACGCTACGGTTATCTAGATATCCAGACTGAAAATGCAACAGATTTGGGAACAGTTCTTTATGAGATGCCCAATTTGAAATTCTTTACGGCACGTCGAATTGCGCCTTTTGCGATTAATGACAATCTATATATTAGTTTGCTGGCCGAGGAAGCAGGACGAGGTGGTTCGCATCAATATGCATTACATACCCATGATTTACAAGACTTGAGCCAAAGTTCTGAAATTACCGGGCGAACTTATATTACCCGTTCGGCAAAAAGAAGTAATGGAATAAATGAGGGAGAAGTCATTGTGTGGGATGGTGCCACCAATAATTTGACTAATCTGACGCGTAATATACTGTTAGGTAACGTGAATACTTCAACTTCGAGTGCTATCGTATCTACCTTTGGGCGTACAACAGGTGTTCCACTCGCTGGCATAGGTAACTTATTTGCTTTGCGTGCTGATCCAGGTGGTCATCAATGGTATTTGCTTGCAGGCGAAGCTGATAAAGAAAATGGTCTGGAAACGGTTGATCATGTTCCTTTTTCGAATTGGTTGTATGAATAATCGTACTCTCCAATTCGTGGTAAATGCTATTTGATGAATGCATCAGAAAATTCCTTCTGGTGCATGAAAAAAAAGAACACTTATTATTACGAGGCTCTATAGCTTCTCAGGCTCCCTTTATTTTCCAGTTGACACTTTTAGGAGTGCAATAGCTTTAGGGAGCTGGAAACAAATAATCGTCCAATATTGGACGATTATTTATTTCCAGCTCCCTTAGGAATGTGCACGAAATAACTTGAGCAACTTGCTTGTCTTTTTATCCGTATTCAGCGTTGTATAAATAGTTACGTAGCTGACTATGCGCCTATTTATACGCCTTG
>CAZLLL010000310.1:0-4796 GCA_964560255.1 uncultured Methylomonas sp. | reverse complement strand
CTGCGTTGCGGAAACAGTTACGTCGCTAGCTATGCGCCTGTTACCGCGCCTTGAAAGCAAACAAAAATATTGCGTCATAATTGCACAACTTATTCAATTCCCATTGCTTAGAAATGAAGGCTACCAACTTAAGATGGGACACCCTATAACTTGTAGGGTGGGCAATCTTTTCTGCCCACCGAGGCTCAACCTTGATGGTGGGCAAAAAAAACTGCCCACCCTACTTGTTATGCAAGCGGTCTGTCCCGTCTTAAAGAGGTAGCCGAAATGAACACGAAATAAACTGAGCAACTGTCGATGCGAATTCATTCGAATCGACACACCTTGTATTAATAACGTTTCTCAAGTTATTTTTTATGTACATCTCTTAAGAACGTGCACAAAATAATATAAGCACTACTTTGTAGTATAGCTTGGCGGGTCTACTGTCGCTATGCCCTATAGGCATCAACTTAAGGAATTTTTATTTTTTTTTCAATAAGATAAAGTGTAACTCAGCACCTGTTGTATATGTAAAGCTCAGCTGTTGGGTTACGCTCTATCTTTGCTGCGCAAAGATGGAGCTAACCCAGCCTACGATAACCTATTGTTTTCATATAGTTTAGTTTTTTGTTATCTGTAAGTTGATGCGTATGGGCACTGTCGCTTTGCCCACCCTACGAATTTGTAACTTGCCCAAGTGTGTCGTGCACACTCCTTAAAGCCTTCAATAGCCAGGTAATTAACACTGACCCCTTTAATTTTTCTAGTGACTGAAGCCCTTTTGCTCTATAGTAAAGGGTTTTATTTTTGGTATTAACTGGTATGAAAGTAATACATGGCATCTGGACTCCAGCTGCATCTAAAAAGTTTATTCAACAAGGTCAGTTTTCTATCTGGCTGGAAACAGATGAAGTAACACCTCTAAAAAAAAGCAAGCAGCACCCACAGCAATTTGTGGAAAAAGACGGGCTGGATTTTTTAAAATCAACCTTTGTCTATGCATTAAAACCCAATGATCCCAGTCCACAGCTACAACAAATTTATTTACCGACTAGCAATAATAAACCTTTGCCTTCGCCTGAATTAAGCATCAGTGATGCAGAGGGTTCGCTCGCATTACAAGCCTGGCAGGTGACGTGTTATCCTTTGCTGACACCGTTAAAAACCATCGGTGATATTTATTTTTTAAGTCACTTTCAGCATGATGATATTCGCGCGGGACGTGATTTTTTGTTCTGGTATTATTTTAGTCAATCACTCAAACAAGTCTTGTACAAAGACCAGTATATTCCTGGACTGATTGCTGAAGCAGTCAAAACAAAAACTAATTTATATCGCTGCTGGACTATCGTTTCTCCGAGTTATGAAGCTTTAATCGAGCAAGCAATCTTGTCTATGCCGCTGGCTTGTGCGCAAAACTATCAGCCTGAGTCATTATTGCGACATTTTGCTGAAGTCACGATTAACCAGATGCTGGATGCGAGTGTGGGGGATTTACCGCAAGTTTTCCGCAATAAGGTGCAAAATGATTTTTTACAAACGATCATTTTTGATCAACAAACTGATCAACCCTTAAGAAATGTTACCAACATCCCCATTGAGTTTCAGCAGTGGCATCTATGGCAACAAAAACTATTGCCTGCACAACAAAACAGCCCTTTACAATTAGGCTTTCAGCTTTATGAAGCCGATGCGAAACAAGTTAATAACTGGCGTTTAAGCTTTATTATTGGTTCACATAAAGACCCATCTCTTAAAGTTGATTTAGCCGAGTTTTGGGCACAGGGTGATCATTACCATGAATTGTTCAGCCAACAATTTGGTCACGAAATTGAACAACAAGTTTTAGTGAGTTTAGCTCAGGCTGCGAAGATTTATCCACAACTTTGGTCAGGCATGGAAACGGCAGAACCTGCCAGTCTCGCCTTGAGTTTAAATGAAGCCTTTGCGTTTTTAAAAGAATGGGCGTGGATTTTAGAAGATGCGGGGTTTCGTATTATTATTCCTGCTCGTCTTACACCTAAAGGCCGACAACGCGCCAAAATGCGTTTACATTCAGGAAAAAGTAAAAGCACCAGTAGCAAGTCCGCTAAATCATATTTATCGCTGGATGATTTAACCAACTACCACTATGAATTTGCCATCGGTAATGAAAAGGTCTCGGTTGAAGAGTGGCAGCAACTGGTGGAAATGAAAAAATCCCTGGTTTATTTTCGCGGACAGTGGGTAGAGTTAGATCAGGATAAAATGCAGGAAATGCTGGCGTTTTGGCAACAGCAACAAGCACAGCCCGATGCCTTATCGGTACAGGAATTATTAAAAAAACTGGCCGAAGAGGGTGATAGCTTAGAAGTCGATGCCAATGATACGCTGGCCGACATGATGGTCAACTTAAACGATCAAAGTCAACTGGCTTTAATTGATAATCCACCCTTGTTAAAAGCACAATTACGTGATTATCAAAAACGCGGTGTCTCCTGGTTACGCTATTTAGACTCGCTGGGGTTAAACGGGTGTTTAGCGGATGATATGGGTTTAGGGAAAACCATGCAGGTGATTGCTGCGATGATATTAGAAAAACAGGACAATACACAAATACAGCCCACTTTATTGATTGCGCCCACTTCAGTTATTGGTAACTGGCAAAAAGAAATAGAAAAATTTGCCCCGCATTTAAGTACTTTAATTCATCATGGTAGCCAGCGCGAAAAAAATAAAACGGCGTTTAATGGTTTATGTAATACGCATGATATGCTAATTACCTCTTATACCTTAGCACGTAAAGACAGTGCTTTATTGAAGAGTATCGTCTGGCATCGTGTGGTATTGGACGAAGCACAAAACATTAAAAACCCTAAAGCAGCGCAAACGAAAGCAATTCTAAAGCTGGCAGCAAAGCACCGACTCGCCTTAACTGGAACGCCAGTGGAGAATCGTTTAATGGATTTATGGTCAATATTTAATTTTTTAAACCCTGGTTACCTGGATAAACAGGCGCAATTCCGGAAAAATTACGAATTGCCCATTCAGCGTGATAATAATCAAGTGCAATCTGCTATATTAAAACAGCTGATACAACCCTTTATACTGCGGCGATTAAAAACCGATAAAAATATTATTAAAGATCTGCCTGAAAAGATAGAAAATAAGCAGTATTGCAATTTGAGTAAAGAACAAGCTTCGCTCTATCAAGCGGTTGTTACAGAAGTAGAAGAGCAACTAGAAGACAGTGAAGGCATTCAGCGGCAAGGCCTGATGTTATCAACCTTAATGAAGCTGAAACAAATTTGTAATCATCCCATGCAGTTTTTGCAAGATGACAGTCCATTTACTGCCGAACGTTCGCATAAATTAGAACGGCTCTCGGAAATGCTGACAGAGGCTATTGCCGAAGGTGATAGTGTCTTGATATTTACCCAGTTTACAGAAATTGGTGACAAATTAAGTCGCTATATAAGTCAGCAACAACATATTCCCTGCCATTATTTACATGGTGGTATTGCGCGCAGCAAACGTGAAAAAATGATAGCTGACTTTCAAGATCCGCAAAGCCTACCCTCTATTTTTGTGCTGTCACTCAAAGCAGGGGGTGTAGGGATTACTCTGACACGCGCGAATCATGTGTTTCATTTTGACCGCTGGTGGAATCCCGCTGTTGAAAACCAGGCCACTGACCGTGCTTTTCGGATTGGGCAGAAAAAGAATGTGATGGTACATAAATTTATCACCCTTGGCACTTTAGAAGAACGTATCGACCAAATGATAGAAGACAAACAGAAAATGGCCGATAGCATCATTGGCAATGATGAAAGCTGGCTCACCAAACTGGATAATCAAGCCTTTAAATCGCTGATTGCTCTGAATAAAAATAGTATCATGGAGGCTTAAAATGAGTGTCACAAGTAAAACATGGTGGGGAACAAGCTTGCTGGAAGCTTTAGAAGATTTTACCAATAGTAGCCGCTTAAAGCGGGGGCGATCTTACGCACAAGATCATCGGGTATTAACTTGGGAAATAAGCAAGGGTATTATCAGTGCCACTATTCGCGGTAATATCAATGCCTATTTCGGTGTGTATAAAGAACCTAAATATAAAGTCAGTGTGCAAATGACACACTTGAGTGAGGCGCAATGGAAAAAAATCATCGCCCGTTTAACGCAACGCGCCAGCTTTATTGCCAAATTATTAGTCAATGAAATCCCTGCCAATATCGAAACAGTCTTTGCGGAATATAACACCCATTTTTTACCGAATAGTTATAGTGATTTTAACGTGTCTTGTAATTGTCCAGATTATGAAGTTCCTTGTAAGCATATCGCTGGGGTGTGTTATCGGCTTGCCAGTATATTAGATCAAAATCCTTTTTTACTATTTGAAATGCGTGGTCTTGCCCCTAATAAACTGCGCCAGGAATTAATTAAATCACCCTTAGGAAAAGTGTTAGCCGATGCAACTGAGGCTGGCAGTGATGAATTAAATTTTAGGGACAGTTTATATACGCGACCAGAATTGCAAACCCTGCCTGAGGAAATTGAACTAAAACAATTCTGGCAGGGGGCAAGTCCGTTACCTACTGAATTACCTGAATTGCAAGTTGCCAGTATTCCAGCGGTAGTGGTTAAAAAAGGAGGAGATTATCCGCCCTTTTGGCAGAAATCGGGATCATTTATTGGGGTGATGGAAGATTTTTATCAGAGGGTAGGGAAGCTTAATCAGAAGAAGCTATGATTAAGGAATGGGCGCAAAATAAGTAGGTAAGGGAGCTGGAAACAAATAATCATCCAATATTGCGAGTCTTTTTGTCCGTCTTCTG
>CAZLLL010000309.1:0-4798 GCA_964560255.1 uncultured Methylomonas sp. | reverse complement strand
TTATACAAATGAAATTTATTTATCTGAGAAACTATAATTCACAGAAGAGCGGACTAAAGTCCGCTCTACATCCCTTTTTCTTTCCTAATAAACAATCAAATACATATTCATGGCTTTACAGCAAAGCAGCAACTGGATTAATACCTACTTTCCGATCTCGGTCTGGTTAAAATCTTATAGCAAAGAAGACCTGAATGGTGATATTTTTGCGGGTATTATTACCGCGATATTACTGGTTCCTCAAGGGATAGCCTACGCTATGCTGGCTGGCTTGCCTGCTCAGGTTGGCCTATATGCCAGTATTTTACCCCCATTAATTTATACTTTATTAGGGACCAGTAGAACCTTATCCGTTGGCCCCGTATCTATTGCTGCCATTATGATAGCCAGTGTCTTGTCAGCACCTGAAATAACAGCATTAGGAAGCTCTGTTGAAAATGCAGTTATTTTAGCAGCAGAAGGGGGAGTCATTTTATTATTAATGGCTGTACTACGCATGGGAGGGTTGGTAAATTTTATCAGTCACCCCGTATTAACAGGATTTACCAGTGGTGCAGCAATCCTGATTATCTTAAGCCAGCTGCCGCACTTGCTTGGTTTATCTAAAAATCAGTGTCATTTTGACCTAAATTGCTATACCCATTATTTTCAATTGATTAATCACTATACCTTAGGATTAAGCCTCTGCAGTATCACTCTGTTACTCACGTTTGGATCTCCCTTACCGGCTATCCTCAAGCGCTTCAATATTAAACAAAACATTATTACTGGTATCAGTAAATGCGCACCTTTACTAGCCATTATTATAACAACCTATCTGGTAAAAACTTACCATTTAGCTGACGATCAAAACGTTGCCATCGTTGGAGAAATACAATCTGGTTTACCTGAAATCAGTTTTGCATTTATCAACAATGCGGTGCAATGGAAAACACTATTACCCAGCGCAACCTTTATCGCCATCATTGCCTATGTTGAAAGTGTCGCAATTGCAAAAGTCACAGCCAAATTAAGAAATCAAAAGATAGATCCTAACCAGGAACTAATCGCTTTAGGTGGAGCCAATCTGGCCACCGCATTTTCAGGAGGTATGTCAGTTGCAGGCGGGTTTAGTCGCACGATGGTCAATTTTTCTGCGGGTGCACGTACGCAAATGGCCATGCTGATAGCGGTTATATTACTCAGCATAGCGGTTATATTTTTTACCGAACAATTTACCTACATACCGAAAGCCGCCTTGGCAGCTGTCATTCTGATAGCCATATTCCCATTAGTCAAATTAGGTGAAATCATGAGCACCTGGAAATATGATCAGGGTGATGGTATCGCAGAATTAATTACGCTACTCGGTGTGCTTGCATTAGGTATCGAAGAAGGAATTGCCCTAGGTGTTATGATCACTATTCTAAGCTATTTACGCAGAACGAGTCGCCCACATATCGCTGTTGTCGGTCGCATAGAAGAGACAACACATTTTAGAAATATTAATCGCCATCAGGTAGAAACATGGAAGACGTTATTACTCATTCGAATTGATGAAAATATCAGCTTCGCCAATGTCAATTATATTTTAGATTTTATTGAAGATCAGGCTACGAATCATACACAATTGAAACATATAGTACTAATTTTTTCGTCTGTCAGTTACATTGACAGCACTGCTTTTGAGGCACTGGAAAGCTTGATTAATACATTAAAAAATAAAAATATTTTATTGCACTTAGCCGAAGTGAAAGGGCCTGTTCATGATAAACTGAAACAGACTGAATTTCTTAATCATTTGAATCCAGGTGAGGTCTTTTTTCAAACCAATGAGGCGGTAGAAAAACTCTCTATAGACTGATCTTGATCTACCCCTTGTAGGAGCAGTCTTTAGCCGCAAAATAGGAATGTCGCTGTATGCATTTAACGCAGGATTTTCGTTCATCTTCAAGGCGTTGAAACTTAGCTCTAGCAGGCTACTTAACTGTTACAGCAACAAAGACGACGGACAAAAAGACAAGTCAAAGTAAGTATTCAGACCCCCTCATGAATTTTTGGAAAATCGTTCTTGATTACCCTGTAACCAATTGATTTTTATTACGAGAGGCCAAAATTGTCACAAATAACAGAAGGGAGCCTGAATACTTACCATATTGTCACAGTCCATAAATAAAAGCGTTGTTTTATTTCGCTGTCTAAAAGACGCTCCTACAAATTAACTTGCTATCTATTGCCTTTTCAAAGTAATGAACAATAAATGAAACCTACCTCAATCGAACAAGCTTGGAATAATGCCGAAAAATGTGAGCAGTGTTCGGTTCGTCATTTAGCTTTATTTGCTGACCTACAGCAGGAAGACTTTAATCAATTACATGCACCTATCCATGACCTAGATATCGCCGCAGGTGTTAGCCTGTACAGAGAAAATGAGGCCGCTAAATTCGTCTATACAATCCGTTCTGGCATGGTAAAACTGGTACGTTATTTACCCGACGGTAGCTACCGGATCGTACGCTTATTACAACAGGGTGATCTAGCGGGTATAGAAGCATTAAGTGCTTGCAATTATTTACATCATGCTATTACTTTACAAGACACCGCTATTTGTCGTATACCTATTGAAAATATAGAGCAATTAAACCTCTCTTCCCCCCGTTTGTATAAGCAGCTGACTGCTCGCTGGCAAAAAGTGCACAGTGATGCTAATACCTGGTTAGCTGAATTAACAGTAGGCAATTCAAAAAAACGGGTTGCAAATCTGCTTTTGTATCTGGATCACTATAGCACCAGCGATTATTTTTTCCTACCAGGCAGAGAAGATATGGGAGCCATTTTAGCCATTACTACTGAGACAACGAGTCGAATTATTGCTGAATTCAAACGCCTTGGATATTTGAAGATTTTGCAACACCATGCACTTATTGATATAAATAAATTGAAACAGCTTTAGAAATGAATGCGGAATAAGCGGATAAAACCTCAATAAAATAGCACTTGAAATACACACACTGCTCGACCATAGTGCTATTATTCTGATTCTCTCACATTATGCTACAATGCAACTCTTACATTTCTTGCAGAAACCCAATAGGCAGCCACATTCATTCTACTCAGCTTTAAAATGACACAATGATAAAGACCCTGCGGTATTGTGCATCTACATGACACTACTTAAAAAACTTGTAAGGTTTAGGGAAATATATCGACAGAACAGAGGGATACCTGCATTAGGTAACTCGCAATAAATAAACTACCCATATTGCGCAGGATTTTTGCTTGCCTTCCATTAGTAAACACGGCGCATAGCAGGCTACGTAACTATGTTCTATCAATCAGAAGATGGACAAAAAGACAAACAAAATGGGGGGGGTGTTGCGAGCTACCTTAGCATTATTAATAACAAAAAAAACAGGATTAACTATGAAAACAATCAACAAAACTAAGTTTGCTATCGGCGCGTCTATCATCGCAGGACTAGCAACTGGATGCAGTACAACTGACAGCCCCCCCTTTGCACAGAAGGATTTATCATCTGGCTATATGAATGAAGCTGAATCAGCCGCCAATAAAGCAAAAGAGGGCAAGTGTGGCGAGGGTAAATGTGGTAGTGGAGCCGCAGAAAAAGCCAAGGCCAAAGCAGTTGAAGGTAAGTGCGGCGAGGCTAAATGTGGCGGAGCAATGGCTGCCCCAGTTGAGAATGCTAAACCTGCTGAAGGTAAATGTGGGGAAGGTAAATGTGGTGAGGGTAAGTGCGGTTCTAGTAAATAATGACTCGACACTTTCGTAATGATAGCGACGCTAATGAGGAGTGCGTTAATTTAAGTTAATAGCCTGATACTCGATGCTCAAGTTTTTAAGGGATATTTTATCACCAAAAACATAAGACACTGATTTATAATTATATTTTTAATATCATTACTGAAATTAATATGTTTTTAAATCAAGTTCTTATAAAAAACTTGAGGATCGAGAGATATTTGATTCCCACTCCTTAAGGAATGGGAATCAATAATAAATAAAGTTTTAATTATTGGTTACTTAAGAGGTGAGGCACTAGTCTACTTCTAACGCTTATTTATAAATTAAATTATTTTTTTCTTATACACGCAAAGTGCTAATATTCATTTAATTCTTCAGGCTCAACCAACTCATCACCATCTTTATCTAATGCATTAATAATAACTTCTGCATCCTCTTCAATACTATCTTCCATATTCATAATAACTTGATCAATAGCCTCTTGAGACATGCCTTTTTTCTGCATGCTAATTGCTTTGTCGATTGCATCCTCACGCAACTCAACTTCAACTTCATCGGCAGTAATATAGGCATCACCATTTTGGTCATATTCATCTGGTGTTAGTGGTTGTACAGTCTTATATTTATAAGGGATATACTCTGCACTTGCATCGAAGGCAGCTAAAGCTAACAAAGCAGGCAACACAGCCATTAATATTTTTTTCATTCAATTTTCCTCTATCATCTTTGTAAAAGGCTCATACTTCACGCGGTAACAACCGCTCTGTGTATAATACCATGCTAAGGAATGGGAATTGAATAAGTTGTGCAATTATGACGCAGTATTTTTGTTTGCCTTCAAGGCGCGGTAACAGGCGCATAGCTAGCTACGTAACTGTTTCCGCAACGCAGAAGGCGAACAAAAAGACAAGTCAGAATGCACACGTTATTTGATTCCCATTCCTAAGTAATGAGCATGAAACAACTTGGCCAACCGTCAGGAAAAGATCCTTTTCGTAGCCATCCTTAGGGAGCTGGAAATAAATAATCGTCCAATATTGGGCAGGATTTTTGTTCG
>CAZLLL010000308.1:0-4800 GCA_964560255.1 uncultured Methylomonas sp. | reverse complement strand
GGACAAAAAGACTAGCAATATTGGATGATTATTTGTTTCCATCTCCCTAAGGTAACCGTTCAGATCTTCCTTTGTAAAAAGGGGGTTGAGCAGCCTTTTTCTAATAAAACCTCCCCTAACCCCTCCTTGATAAGGAGGGGAACTAAGGGGTCAGCACGAAATAACTTGGGCAACTTGTTTGTCTTTTTATCCGTCTTCAGCGTTGTATAAATAGTGACGTAGCTGGCTATGCGCCTATTTATACGCCTTGAATACGAATAAAAATACTGCGCCAGTTGCCCAACTTATTTCGTGCACGTTCCTAAACGGTTACAAAATTAAGTATTACACTGACCTCTATTATAAATTTAAGAGAAAATAAAATGACTGATCTACCCGAAAAAACATGTGGCATAGAACGCCTGGTAACCCATCCTAAACTAGTTGAAGCCGCGCTAAGCGGTAAAAAAACACAGCAACGCCGCGACGGAGTTTACGCTTATCCCAATGAAACCTTTACGCTGGAAGGCCAGGAATTTATTGTGACTGACTTAACCAGAGAAACAATTGGCGATATGACCGATACTGAAGCACAGGCAGAAGGCTACCCTTCACTAGAAATGTATAAAAATCTGATATTAAAAATGCATAAAGGGATGGAATGGGATGAAGCCGCACCTGTCTGGGTACACCACTTTAAACGTGTTGATTAATGTCATAGTGTGATATATGACTGAGCAAGAGCTTGTCACCACAGTGATACGCCCTGAAATCAGGGCACTTTCAGCCTATAAGGTGGCTGATGCAACGGGATATATCAAGCTTGATGCAATGGAAAACCCTTATATCTGGTCACAAGAGGTTAAAGCAGAATGGCTGAAAACCCTTCAGACGGCTGAAATAAATCGCTATCCTGACCCAGAAGCCAAATCGCTTTGCCATGTATTAAAAGAATATAATCAGCTTCCTGATAAGAGCGAGATATTACTGGGCAATGGCTCGGATGAAATTATTCAACTGCTGTTGCTGGCACTCCCAGCAAATGCAACGGTTATGGCTCCAGAGCCCAGCTTTGTCATGTACAAACAAATTGCTCTTTGCTTAGGGCTTCACTATCAGGGCCTACCTCTTGAAGATAATTTTGAGCTTAATTTGGCTGCAACATTAACCGCCATAAAAACTCAGCAACCCGAAATTATTTTTCTTGCCTACCCAAATAACCCCACGGGTAATTTATTCGATAGTGATGCAATAGAGCAAATTATTCAGCAAAGCAAAGGGCTGGTTATTATTGATGAGGCTTACGCCCCGTTTACTGACTTTAGCTTTATTTCGCAACTCACTCAATATAATAATTTATTAGTGATGCGTACTGTTTCTAAACTGGGTCTGGCTGGCTTACGTTTAGGCTTTATTGCAGGCAGTGAGAGCATAATTAAACAACTCAATAAGGCAAGATTGCCGTATAATATCAATATTCTGACCCAGCTTAGTACCGAGTTTGCGCTTTCCTACGTAGATCTATTTAGCGCACAAACCAAAACGATATGTGATGAACGCGCGCGAATGTTTTTACAATTAAGTACTCTAAAAACAATAACGCCCTGTCCGAGTTCAGCAAATTTTATTCTTTTTCGTACACAAAAGGATCAAGCGAACAATGTTTTTAACGCATTAAAAGCACAAGGTATCTTAATAAAAAACCTTGCCCCACAACAAGGCTTATTGACCGATTGTTTACGCGTCACCATTGGTAAACCAGAGGAAAATAATGCATTTATTAAGGCCTTAAAATACGTAATCGCATAAAAATACTAACAACAAACTTCAAAAGACATCGACACTCATGTAATATTAAGCCGATTCAATTGAAATTTGCAAAAACCACAACGAGGAGCGTAATAAATGAGCGAACAAGGCGTCGACAATTCAAAACGCCAATTTCTAACCACGGCTTTAACTGTCGTGGGTGCTGTGGGTACCGGCTATATAGCGGTGCCTTTTCTGTCGCAAATGCAGCCTAGTACCAAGGCAAAAGCGGCCGGAGCTCCAGTAGAAATTGATATTAGTAAATTAGAAACAGGTCAGTTAATTCGTGCTGCCTGGCGTGGCAAGCCCGTATGGGTTCTAAACCGTACCCCCAAAGTTCTGGAAATCCTGGCAAGCAATACCGGTAATCTGGCAGATCCTGACTCCCTGGAGTCTAACCAGCCGGAATCCAGTCAAAATGAATTCCGCTCCATTAAACCTGAAATTTTTATTGCCGTTGGACTTTGTACGCATTTAGGTTGCTCGCCCACATTCCGTCCAGAAACTGCTCCAAATGACTTAGGTTCCGACTGGAAAGGCGGCTTTTTCTGCCCCTGTCATGGCTCAGGATTTGACCTTGCAGGCCGTGTTGGCAAAGGTGTTCCCGCACCGACCAATTTGGATGTACCACCACACCGTTATATTACAGATACTCTCGTTATTATTGGCGAAGACAGTACTGAGGAGGACAGCGCATGAAAACAAATTACGTAGCGAATTGCGGCACTTGGTTTCTTGACCGCTTTCCACTCACTAAACTGTGGAATGATCATATGGCGCAATATTACGCGCCGAAAAATTTTAACTTCTGGTACTTCTTTGGCTCCTTAGCACTACTTATTCTGGTCAATCAGCTGATCACCGGCATATTACTGACCATGAACTACAAGCCGGATGCTGCATTGGCATTTGACTCTGTAGAATATATTATGCGCGAGGTGCCCTGGGGCTGGTTAGTCCGCTATATGCACTCGACTGGTGCTTCAGCCTTTTTTATTGTCATCTACCTGCATATGTTTCGTGGACTGATCTACGGTTCGTACAAGCAGCCTAGAGAACTTGTCTGGATATTTGGCATGTTGCTCTTTGTGGCTTTAATGGCAGAAGCTTTTATGGGCTATTTACTTCCATGGGGTCAAATGTCTTACTGGGGTGCTCAGGTAATCATCTCATTATTCAGTGCGATTCCAATAATAGGCGATGATTTATCGCTTTGGGTACGTGGTGACTATGTAATCTCAGATGCAACCTTAAATCGCTTCTTTGCTTTCCATGTGATTGCCATTCCACTGATTTTAATCATGCTGGTTTTTTTACATATCATAGCCTTGCACGAAGTGGGTTCAAATAACCCTGATGGCATTGAAATTAAAGAATCTAAAGACCCTTGGGGACACCCTGTCGATGGCATCCCTTTTCATCCTTACTACACGGTAAAAGATATCGTTGGTATAGCGGTCTTTCTCTTCTTCTTTGCTACCGTCATGTTTTATATGCCCGAATTAGGCGGTTATTTTCTGGAACATGCAAACTTTATCCCGGCCGACCCCCTGGCTACGCCTGAGCATATTGCCCCTCTCTGGTATTTCACGCCTTTTTATGCCATTTTAAGAGCGGTTCCTGATAAATTTGCCGGTGTTATTGCAATGGCTGGCGCGATTGTTGTGCTATTTTTGCTTCCCTGGTTAGATCGTAGTCCAGTTAAATCAATTCGCTACCGAGGCGGTATCTATAAGAAAGCGCTGTTTTTATTTGTTATCAGCTTTTTAGGTTTGGGTTATTTAGGTATGCAGGCACCAACACCAGGCTATACCATGGCAGCTCGAGTTTTAACCGCAATCTATTTTGGTTTCTTCTTGCTTATGCCTATTTATACGCGCTGGGAAAAAACCAAGCCAGTACCCAAAAGTTTAACCGACCAGCTAACGATTGAAGACCGCATCCCTAGCATCAAAGAAAGCTTTGCAGCAATGACCATAGAGGTTCCTGAGCAAAAAGATGGCCAGACGGTGATGCATACACGTCCCAACCCATCAGGCATTGCTCACGAATTAAGCAAGCTTGCTAAAAAACTTAAAGGGAGTCTGGACTAATATGAAAAAATTATTACAAACCTGTCTATTACTTTTGATGCCTCTGAGTGTATTTGCTTCAGCAGGTATGGATTTAAAATCTGCTGATTTTGATTTAACCGATAACGCATCATTAGAAAATGGCGCTCACCTGTATGTACAATATTGTTTAGGTTGTCATTCAGCAAAATATATTCGTTATTTAAACTTGGCAGATGATTTTAATATAGATGAACAAGAGATTTTAGATAAAGTCGCACCAGAAGGTGCAGGTATCTATGACAAAATGCTGACAGCCATGAACGCGCATGATTCTAAAAAATGGTTTGGCACTCAACCACCTGATTTATCATTGATTGCTCGCTCAAGAGGTGCGGACTGGTTATATAGTTACCTGACAGGGTTTTATGCTGACTCCAAAAAGCCTCTCGGTGTCAATAATGTTATTTATCCCGATGTGGGTATGCCGAATCCATTGTGGAAGCTACAAGGTTCACAGACCCCCGTCTATGAAAATATTAATGGTCACAATGTCATCACAGAATTAAAACTTGATGGCAATGGCTCTATGAGTGCTGCCCAATTCGATAAATCAGTCAATGATATAGTCAACTTTCTGGTTTATGCCGGCGAACCTACACAGTTAAAACGTCGTAGCATGGGTAAATATGTATTATTCTTCATTTTTATATTTGGTGTGATCGCCTATTTATTGAAGAAAGAATACTGGAAAGACGTACACTAAGGATTAAGCATCGTATACGTTTCTATGTAGAGCGGACTTTAGTCCGCTCTATTTTTTTGAGCTAAGAAACGTGCATAACACAGCGAAACGGAGCATTTTTTAGAGAACCGATTTTATACTCAAACAGAAGCAAAAGAAAAAATGAGGGCTACCAACTTAATACGGGACAACTCCTTTACAAAATAAGTAGGGTGG
>CAZLLL010000307.1:0-4807 GCA_964560255.1 uncultured Methylomonas sp. | reverse complement strand
GCGCATAGCTGGCTACGTAACTGTTGCTACAACGCAGAAGACGGACAAAAAGACTAGCAATATTGGATGATTATTTGTTTCCATCTCCCTTAATTATGGCTCCTAGTACCTCAACCCTTAAATAACCGAGAAAACTGGGGCGTAAATTTTAGCCTACACTCCAAGCGGATTGATACTTTTATATTATTGGTTATTTAGGGTATGCGGTACTAGTTACGTACCCGATGCTCATGAACAGTCAATAGAACACACCACCAAAATCTTGCAAATATTTTTAAAGAAACAAAAAATATTTTGGCATCCTTCATATTTCCTATAAAGTAGTTTACACATGAAGGCTAGCAAAGGAAAAAATTAAAAATTTTATTTCTTGTAATAATTTGATTAATATATCTATTTTTTTAGATAAAAAATATTTTTATTTCCTTGTACCCTTCACAGTGTCAACTGGGCAATGAAGGATGCCAATATTTTATTACTTTTCTAAAATTTAGGCGTTAACTAATATGAATACCTAAATGTATTCGTGTATATAATAATGAAGCAACAATAGAATAAATAATAAAGAGGTTTATTATGAAAACGTTTAGTGAATACAATTTCAGTATACGCATCAGTTTAAATACTTGCATACTGTTTTGCTGCCTAGCGATGCTAAGCATCAATCATGCCCAGGCCAACCAGTTACCTGAGTATACCGCTTTTGGACTAGAGCCCGCTCAGAGTCTTCCCGATCCTGAGTCCAGGCAATATATTACAAAAACAGTAAAACACAATCCACCCATTGATTTTAATGCCGAGAAAAATAAAACCACCCAGTCGGTAGTGATTTCTGGACATGTGCTGGTCTTTGAGCCGGAGCATGAAAACGGCTTGTGGGATAGTTATCACTCTGATGAAAGCCAGAATCACAAAACGCTTAAAGAACTGGAGTTACACGCCGACACTATTATTATTCGCGGTACATTACGCCTACCACAAACCGATGTGACAATTTATGCACGTGAATTACGTTTTGAAGACGGCGTAGACACGGCTTCGATCAATACCACACCCTACTCAGCCACAACCGTTGCTGAACCTCAACAATCGGGCATAGCAGGCAACCCTGGTGGCAATATGACTCTGCATGTGAGCAGTGTTTCGATGACAGACTCCTCAGTTAACCGCTTTATACTGAATGGAGGAGAGGGGCAAGAAGGCGGCGCGGGTAAACATGGTAAAAATGCCAGTCATACCAAAATATGGACAGGGACAGTAAAAAGAATATCTGGCTTTGTATCGAAATCCTACGATTTTACAAGTAAGGAGAGAGCCATGTATGTTTTTTGGGCTAAAGAAGGCTTGGCAAATTTTTATGATATTAAAGAAGGTGATGCCAAAGAACGCCCCAGAAATGGCGGTAATGCAAGCCCCTCCGGTACTTCGGGTCATGGTGGGAAAGGCGGTAATTTAACAGCGCCCCTATCTATTATCGAGTTTAACATCACCTCAAAACCTGGCGGTGCTGGCGGCCTCGCAGCAGCATCAGTCAGAGGTGGTTCGGCAGGTTCTCCAAGTACAGCATATCATTGGAATTGCACTTGGGATGGTGGGTGCAAGAGAACTAAGACCTATACGGCACGTGCAGGCATTAGTTATTCTCGATCACCTGGCAATACTGGTGAAGAGGGTCAGTACATTGAACTAAACACGCAATTTAGCTGGTTAAGCGCGCCTTTGTTTAGCCAGTCACTACGTTATGCTAAAGACTTGTATCTAACAGGATATTACGAAAATGTTGGAATTTATCTGAGTTCGATTATCGGTCTGGTTGAGGCTTATCAGGCATCCAGCGAATGGGATCAACTGGATGACCTCAGTGTCGCTGAGTTGAACCAGTTACTGGATGAAGCCCAAGGCTTGCAACAGCGTTTACATGCAGGGCTGGATTATTTTAGTAAACCCTTAGGCTGGGTACCAGGCTTGTCGTTTGAAGTGAATCAAACTGTTTATAATAATGAAATTGATAATGCCATGGATGTGCTTTGGCTAACACATTCAATGCAACAGAATATCAATAATAAACAGGCTCGTAAAGCGTCAGCCCAATCAATGGTTACTACACTGAATGGTGAAATTGGTGGGTTAAAAGATCAATATGTGCAAGCCAATGATACCATCACCAACCTTGAGCCGCGTATTGACCAGTTAAGTACCACCACTGAAAACCTTAAACTTAAGTTAGATCAACGTGCCGAAGCTTTACGCAGCAAAGCGGAAGAAGCCGCCGTCTTAAATGGGATAAGAGATTCTTTATTAAAGGTAACGGAATATATACCACTGGCGAATGTTGCAACACGGGTTGTTTTTGAATTACCGAATATTGATCCTGATAAACCCGTTTTAGAAGAATTGTTTGATATTACCAAGGATGCCGCCTGGGATACAGCCAATCAGACCGCAGAAAATAAACAGGAATTAAGCAACTGTGTTGCTAACTCGGGCGATGTTAAAAAGTGTGCCATTGCCAAAGGTGTCAGAGAAGCCCAGGAAGGATCTGATCTGGCCAAAATACAGGGGCAGTTAGCGCTTGATCTCATCAGTGGTCATTCTGCTAACAATAGTGCTGTTGAAGCAGAACTCCAGCGTATTCTTGCAGAAGATCCCCGCTGGCTGGCACTCACCGAAGAGATAACGGATTTACATACAAAGAAAGCAGCGCTGGTTGCTGATTTAATCGTCGCTATTGATACCCTGAATCAATCCAGCGCTGCAATCAATAAAAATCTGCTGGCTATCGACGTATTTCAGCAGGATGTGGATAATGTTAATGATATTCTAGACCCTCGGGTCATCGCCTATACTCGGGATATGGCGCAACGCGCCCGCCATCGTCTGGAGCTCTATCAATATTTTATGGTGAAATCATATGAATATCGTATGGTCAGAGCCTACCCTTTTGCGCTAGATATGAATTCACTGTTTGATGATTTTTGTAAACTAGAGGCTAGCAAGGATAAAGATAAGCTGGAAGATGTTATAGAAGAAGGCTGTGAGGCAGAAGGTGTTGACTTAGACAGGGAAGATTTTGAAAAACTGGGCGTTCTTTATAAAGAGCAACTGAGCTCTATCGCAGAAGAAATTATTAGTGAATACAATAATGGCGGTGGTGTAAGCCAGGATACCGCAGTGGAATTTGATTTACCCGCTCAATATTTGGCGACTATCAATCAAAATCATGAAGGGGTTAAACTCAATTTAGTGAATGATTTTAACCTCTTTAGTGGTGCTGAAGAAGATTTGCGTATTCGTTCCATTGAGGTAATTGAGTTGGGTTTCAATAGCCCAGATGCTATTAACTATGTTGATATTAGCTTTGTCCATTCGGGGGTCTCTCAAATCAGAAAAGCAGGCGAAACGTACCTCTTCCAGCATTATCTTAATAGTGATACACGCCCTATACAATGGGTGACACGCTATAATGGCGATAGCAGTCTACAAGGCTTGCAAACCAATAGTGAATCTTCTAAATCATTAATCGCTGCTGTGATTGGTAATAATGCAGAGAATCTGAAAATATTTGCCAGTCCTGCGGTATGGGCTGATATTATTGTTAAGCGCTCAGCATCCCCTGATTTCAGTACAGATAATGTACAAATGACTAACATGCGCTTTAGGGTAAATTATGAATATACACCCTCTCTGGCTAGCATCAAAACGTTACGTGTCGCCGCTGAATCAAATAGCAAAGCACCGCCCATTGAAGTTCAAACCCCTGACCTTCAAAAGCGTACTGATGGACAAGGCTCCTTTATCCGCAGTTACGCAACACAAGAAGTTGTTACATTAAAAGCACCATTACAATATCAACAGCTTAAATTTCAAGGCTGGTTAGAAAATGGAGCCTTAGTCTCTACTGATACAACTATTGACGTGTTGATGGACAGGGATAAAACCATTTTGCCCAGATATATAGCCGAAGGCTTTGAGAGCTTGGCACAGCTAACGGAATTGTCCGTTATTACCTTGAATGGCGAGGCGAGTTCAACACTTATCTATGCAGCCGCGCTTGATACATCAGGCATCTCTGCGCAACAATTTGGCATGAATGAAAGCTTTGATATTATTGCTGAATTGCATGTTAGTGCTGAGCATCAAGGCAGTGTGCGCGATATTTATATCGTTGTATTATATGAAGGAAACTGGTATATGAAAGACAGTAATAATAACTGGCAAGTCTGGGATGTGAATATCGGCTCCCTAGTCGCCAATACAACACGAGAGCTTAGCGCGATTAACCCGATTACGATTGTTAAAGATTTATCAGGTCTCTCTGGCAACTTTTCGGTATTTGTGGGGCATAATGCTAATGGAGGTAATATCCACTACAACAGCACGCCATTGAATATTATTGTGAACTAAGCACTTACATTGAGCGGGTCTATTGTCTGTTTTTTTATATTAAAAATACATTAATTATTAGAGTGTTATGGAAAACCGTATAAATAATAAAAATATAACACGACGCTCAGGAGTATTTTTGAGATAGCTTTATCATCTCAAAAATATCTGATTGAAGCTATTGGTTATCGGCTTTTCGATAATCGAGAGCTTCGGACAGTTCTACTGAGCGTCGTGTTATCGGGCGCGCGTTAGCGCGCCCGATAACGCCCAAATCACTTGCCGATTAAAGTGGCTATTTTTTTGCGTTCTTTGCAAAAAAAGTGACGCTTTAAGCGGTCAAGTTCCGGGTAGAATCAGCCATTACTAGCCAATCCCCCCACAGATCCGTACGTGAGCAATTCACTCATACGGTTCTTCGGTA
>CAZLLL010000306.1:0-4819 GCA_964560255.1 uncultured Methylomonas sp. | reverse complement strand
ACGAACAAAAATCCTGCCCAATATTGGACGATTATTTATTTCCAGCTCCCTTAAAGAGCTTCCCTAAGCCCCCTGCACCATCTGAATATGAAACAAGCGACTCCCCTTTTCCTGTCCGGTCAATAATTGTAAACCATCGTCAAGTTCTATCTGTGATCCCACAGGGTAATGCACTTTAGTGTTCAAATCCATAAGATCCGCCAGCCCCTCATTGACCATATACCATTTCTGCTTATGAAAAACAAAATACCCTACCCTTTTTTTATGGGCAGCTAATATTCGTTCATTGGGTTGAATCAATCGACTGGTATGCCAGGGAAATAGAGATTGCTCTGAATAAACCATCAAGCGATGATTATCAGACACAAACGTCCCTTTGGCTCTTTCTGAATAAAGATTAATAACTGGCAAAAGTCCCTTGTATGCGGCATGACAGAAGGGGCATTTAGGTGCCATGGTATTATCAAAGATAAACCACTTCTGTTTACATTTTTTATTTACACAAGGCTGAATCAAATCAATGGTTTTAATCAGATTATTTTCCCATTCATCCGCTGTTGGGCGTTTTGCGGGATCGTGCAAACCATCAATAAAGGCTCTTTCAAACAAATTGCTTAAATACGGCCCTGTCAGAGTATAGGGCAATTTATCAGTATTTTTCCAGGGCAACTCAGAGTTTCTCACTTTTTTATGATCAACCCGGTTTTCATGAAGAGTCGGGTGCTCAATAAATAAAGCCTTATCCCCCATCGCTAATGTTTCATCTTTTTGCGGGTCAAGATCATAGACCTTATCACCACGCAAAGGGTGACGCAAAAGTAAATAGTTATATATTAGCACCGCAAGCGCATGTCTGTCAGTGCTAATACTAGGCAGCTTACGCTCAGGATCATCCTTTGACAGATGTGCAGATGCCACTGCTTCAGGCGCAATAAAATCAGGTGTACCAACCACATCAGGGGGATATTTACCGGGCACAACTAAGCCATCAACATCTATAATCGTAGCATGACCTCGCTGAGGATTAACCAAAACATTTTTATAGCTCAGGTCGGAATGCGCTAAACCCGCAGCATGCAAACGTCTGACACCTCGGGCAATCATCAAACTGATACGCAAATAACTCAGCCAGTCCCCTTTCTCTCTATCATCAAGAAAACGATTCTGGTTATTTGCAGAAGCAAACCATTTACCTTGCTTTTCTTTACCTTTAATATTTAAAAAATCATTATTGACTGAGCCATGCTCAAAGAAAAAATGCGCTTGATAAGCCGGAGCAACAAAACCAACTCGTCCCTCATATTCCACTATTTTTTCTGGCCAGCAAAATAACTCTTTCCAATAATCCCCTTGCTCATTATTGAAAATACTTTCACGGTAACGTCCAGTAATCATCTCTAATCGCTGACGACCTGCACTATCCAAAGGATCTCGATAAAAAGCAACCACATATGTTTTATCAGGACTGAAATAGACATCCTTCATCGTACCAGAGCCGATAATTTCATCAATAAATTCAATCTTAGATCCATCTATTGCTGTAATTTTACACAGTGCCATACTTATTCCTTAATATAAGAAATAGCGATAGAGCGATCATCATGGTTACCTGGCGACCAGAAATTTAACCACTTAATTAAATCTTGCTCAGCTTTATCCAAGTCTTCATTGCTAATAATAGGTTCCAATTCAGCCCACAGTGTATCCCAGTCAGCAATGCTTGCTAATTGTTTTTCTGTCTCAAACTTAGCATCAGTCACCCCATCCGTTGCCAGAATTAAAGCGCTCATAGTCTCAACCTTTTGCACACTCACTCGCGTATATACATCCCCAGTATCAAACAGAGCAGTATCCAGAAAACGTGTTTGTCCGGCATACTCACCGCTATCAGGCTCACCTAGCAAAATCACTGACTTCCCTTTATCATACAAAACCGCCGCGCCATCACCGATCCAGAATGATATAACCAAATAACCATCATCAACTGCTTTATGAGCCGCAAGTAACAAAGTCGTTGAATAATCTTTAAACGTATCGCCTTCATTGTTTTTCACTTCAGTCTGGATTGCTTTAGCAGCATTGAAAACAGCCTTGACAATCGTATGCTGAAAAACACCTTGCAGAAGACGGTAATTGTCATCATTTTTATCCGCAAAATATTGTTGCTGTAAGCGCTCTAGTTCAAGACCATAATGACTATCTAGTGTTTCACGCAAGGTTTTTGTACTCTGCATCACCGCCAGTTCTGCGCCTCTTCTTGAGTACTGGCAAGACCCCGCTCCATCTGCAACACAAATAATATGCCAGCCAGAAGTTGAGGAACAAGACATCTTGATATCATCGTCCCTGTGTATTCCCTTATGTGCATGAGACCTACCGCGCACACTCGCCGCAATTAACAGTGCCTTGTCTGTTGTACAGGAGCCAGATGCAATATCAGGCTTATGAAACCGTGCCGTTGCATCTGCAGGAATGTCTTTCCATAGTAAGCGCGGATCCGGCACCACGGTAATCTTCAGCTTACCTTGCACTCTTTGTCTTTCGCCAGTAGGCAATAGCAAAGAGCACCATACCTCTACCTGATAATCGCCGCCCTTATCCACTATCCCTTCGACAGTCAAATTTGCTTCATCAATGGATAAACCCTTAATCGCATCAAATCCGCTAGCACAAAAAAACTGTAACTTTCCTGCGCCCAGATCATCCAGTGGCTTGATTACCTCCTTAAAGGGCTTCCCAGCAGATAAATTAGGCAGCTGAAATTTAATATTCAGTACAGGTAAACTTAACAAAGAATCACTACTTGTTAGTATTTTGCCAAACTTTAACCCACCAGACATTGATTTAAGTTTTTTCAGAACATTTCTTTTCACCAGATGTACACCCATGTTTTCAAGCTCAAGAGATACTTCCCTTTGTAGTCCCTTGATATGGTGCTGTAATTCAATATTTCGAGCAATATTTCGAGCAATTTTTTTCGCCAGCCGTAGCGTATAAGGAGAAGCTATATCAAATCCCTCACTGTCCTGCAAAATACCCAGTATGGTTTGCGTATTATAATCCATCCCTATCCCTGCCCACGGTTAACATTAAATTCACTACCGCCCTTACTGCTCATATCAAATTGAAGACTCTTGTTACACCATGGGCAAACAACCGCCCCTGATGAATCCAGGCATAAAAGCTTACCGCATTCACAGGCTGCAAATGCTGATGAGTTACCACAAACAGGGCAAGGTGGCACTCCTTCAAGCATTGAGGTATTAACAACATCCTCTTGTATCTGACTGGAAGTCCAGTCAAAATAGCTTTCATCTAAAGCAAAAGCACCTTCCAGTCCGAAATGCTCACTTTTAATAAATTGTTCCATTCCCACCGTCTGTATTCTGGAATACTTCATCAAATACGGTTTTTTTGTTTTACAGCACCGCCCAGTCAAGACGACATAATCAGGATCAGAGCTAGAAAATATCTCTGCACTCTCGACAATAGTCAGACCGGCATCAGTCACTTTTTCCAGTGACACGCCACCCGATTTTCCTTCAATTTCTATTTTTTGACTTTGCATCTTAACCGATGCACTCACCCATTCGATAAAACTTTTGAAATCTTCTTCCGTCGAACTTTCAAGCGCCAATACCGTCTCTGTTAATTGTTTTAAAACAGACATATCAGCATTGGTTCCTAACGTTATGGCTATCATAGTAACATGATCCGCATATTCCTTACGCCAGCGCTGCACAGAGGCATTCGGTTGGTCAGTCGGTTTACCATCCGTAATCAAAAATACCACAGGCTCCCAGTCCCCCCTTTGATCGAAAGTCGTTTTGACAACAGATGTATCTATTTCCTTCATCAGCACATCCAGTGCCAAGCCAAGCGACGTACCGCCCCCAATGGGGATTTTAGGCGGATAAAATGAAATAAGATCAATCAATGGTGTCAAGGCTTTTGCTTTTCCGGCAAAGGCGATCAAACTAATAAAAACCGTTTCTAGTGAATGCGGATCCTGCCGTAAGGTTGAAACGATTTTATCTATTCCTTCTTCCATACGTTGCAATGGCTCCCCCACCATTGATTCCGAGACATCCAAAACGAAAAAAACAGGTAAACGACGCATAATTTTTCCTTAGAAAACAACTTGAACTTCAACTGGGGGAGGCGGTAGTTTACTATCCATAGCACCTTCCACTCCTGCACTCATCGAACCCGCAGTAATAGAATCACTCACCCATTTAAAAAACTGAGAAAATGCAGAACTATCCATACTGTCTAATAACACCACCTGATCAGTAATCTTTTTGAGATAATCAGTATTCGCTTTAGGCCCTGCAGCACACGCAATAATCTCAGAAAAATGACACGCTTTTATTTTAGGAATCGCCTCTTTAAATTGCATAAGATCAGAAGGTGATCCATCGGTCATAATAAACAACATAGGCCGAAAATCCCCCTTGATTTCAGCGGTTGATTTAATCACATTTTGCTGCACTTTCTGTGCTAGAAAATCTAATCCTTCGCCCATATGAGTTGCGCCCGAGCGGGGCAATTCTATATCATGAATTTGAGCCTGATCCAGTGGTGTCAACGGTAATATTTCTTTTATTTCCCGGTCAAAGGTAATCAGTGATAAATGTACCGATTCTAAGGCATAAGGATCCTGCCTTAATGCTGACAACATCGCACTAATACCAACATTAACCGCATGAATAGGCTCGCCATGCATGGAGCCAGAACTATCAATCAACAAATAGACAGGTAATCGTCTGCTCATATTTTTCTCTCAGCATAAAAGTAATATCCCCTATTTAAAGTGGGA
>CAZLLL010000305.1:0-4842 GCA_964560255.1 uncultured Methylomonas sp. | reverse complement strand
ACTACCGCTATTATACCAAATATCGGAGGCGTGAATTCTTGGACAGCCTCCTAGGAGGATGTTCAACAAGTTTAATTTTGATACTATAGTATTACTATATACATAAGTTCAGGTGATAAAAATGCAAAGAATTAGTATTACTATCGATGATAATTTGAAAACAGAATTAGACACTATTGCAGCCAAAGGAGAAAGAGCCGCATTTATCAGTCAAGCTATACAAAAAGCAGTGAATGACTGGCATAAGCAACAAGCACTGAAAAAAATTCTTAATTTTAAACCCTATAAAGTTAATCAGGATTCTCTAGATGTGTTGCATGAGCTTCGAGAGCAACGCACGCAACACGTTATTGATGCAAGTCGGAGCTAATAATGCAACGCTATGTGATAGATAGTTCGGTCTTTAATAAACTTTATCTTGATGAAGCAGACCGAGACAAAGCCCAACAGCTTTTTATACAAGCAGCGGCGGGTGAAGTAATTTTATTAGCCCCTGACTTACTGTACTTGGAAGTTGTTAATACTGCACAACGCTGTGGTGTACCCGTTAACAGTGTCGTTGATTTGCTTGAAGCACAGCAGTACTTACTTGATATGCGTGCAGTAAATGATACCGAACGGAAAAAAGCTATAGAAATCATGGCTAGTGGACATATCAAAAGTGGCTACCCTTCCATTTATGATGCACTTTTTCATGCCATGGCATTATGTAATAACGCAGTATTTGTAACAGCAGATAAACGTCATTATGTGAAAACCAAAATGCGAGGAAGTATTTGTTTATTGACTGAGATGTCTTTTTAAAAAGATTTACCTGCATGCCCAACAAGAACTCAAAAACACCTTTGAGAGTTGCAACAGCTCAATGCGGAATTAACTAAATATTTATTAAATCTCATATTCCATTGTAATGTTTTACACTTACTACTATAGATCTATAAATAATCTTCTAGTAACTCTTTAGCCCAATCTGGTAAAGCTATTCCCTGCTGTAGTTTTTGACCGTTACGAATAACAGCCACTTGTTGAAATGGACTATCAATTCTGGAGTTATTAAGGATACGAACCTGATCGCCAGCGATTCAGAGCATTTAATTGAGTCTTATGAAATCAATAAGATAGAAGGGGATAAAAAAATAATCTTCGCACAAATAATTGTGTAAAGTAGGACGTTTTTCCCTTCACTGACATAAAGTAGGAGTAAGTTCCCCTTGAAAAAACGTCCAGCCCCAGTATAGCTCGAAAACATAAAAAGCGACAAAAACAGTTATCAAAACGCAAAGAAAAAAAACTAAAAGAACACGCTCAAAAAGCCAAACAAACTGATCTGATTTATCAGATCCATCAAACGGTGGCCCATCATTTTCCGGAACTCTTCAGCTGGATGAAGGAAATAGAAGACTGTCGTAAAAAAGAATCAAAATACGCCGTTGCAGAATTGCTAACCGCCTGTCTGGCCATGTTTCTGTTTAAAGCCGAGTCTCGTAATGGACTGAATAACTTACGCGAAGACCTGCGCTTTAAAAAGAATTACAATCGTTTGTTTAAAATGCGTCTTCCCCATATGGACACTGTTGATCGAGTGATCCGTCTTTTAAAAACAGAACAGCTTGAATGTCTCAAACAAAAAATGGTGAAAGTGCTGATCCGAGGCAAAGTCTTTCACAAACAGCGTTACCGAAATCAGTGGTATTGCGTGGCCATTGATGCAACAGGAGTGACAAGCTATCAAGATCAGCACTGTGATCAATGCCTGCATAAAACATCGAAGAAAGGTTGCACAACCTGGTTTCACAATGTGCTGGAAGCACGTCTGGTCACCCCCAATGGTTTTTCAATTTCATTGCTGAGTGAGTGGATTGAAAACCCTTCGGATAAAAATTATGACAAACAGGACTGTGAACGCAAAGCCTTTACTCGGTTAGCCTCCCGCCTCAAACAAGACTTTCCACGCCTCCCTATTCTGATACTGGCGGATGGGCTGTATCCCTATGAAGGCTTCTTTTCTATCTGCAAAGAGAATAACTGGCATTACATCGTCACTTTCAAAGAGGGCAATCTGCCGTCCCTCTGGGAAGAAGCACGAGAATTACAACATTACCAAAAAGAAAATCACTCTCGGGAGTATATTACCTGGCCTGATGGAAACACAGAAGAACGTTGTTATCACTGGATCACAGGGATGAATTATCGTGGATACAACCTGAACTGGCTAGAGTGTAAAGAAAGCATCACCAAAAACAAAACAGAAGAGGGATATGAAGAAACCCAATGTACCTTTACTCATATCACGGATCTAGCCATTAATGCAGATAGCAGCGTACTCACCAGCCGAACAGGCCGATTACGGTGGAAAATTGAAAACGAAGGGTTCAATACATTGAAAAATGGGGGCTACGAAATGGAGCATAAATATTCACGAGTAAACTATCAAGCCAGTAAAAATTATTATCAACTCATGCAAATAGCCTATCTGATCAATCAGCTCATGGTTTTGAGCACCCAGTTTCGAGAGGCTTTTTTAGAGAGTAAAAATCACCCAACGCTCAAAAGCCTGTGGTAGGATCTGATCGCAGCGATGAAATGGGCTCAGTTAGATGTGAAGAGATTGGACAAGATTAAGAAACAGAAAATCCAGTGTCGTTTTATTACCTGAGTTAAAAGGGAGCTAGCTCTGATGCTGCGATTTTAACCAGATAGATACGCCGAGGAGATGATAAAAATAAAATGATAACCTGAGTTAATCACGGCAACTCCAGTACCACTAATTTAAGGAGAGGCTGGCGTGTGCTTTATGGAAAGTGTTGTTTAAAGGGAGCGAGGGAATATAGAATAGTCTGAATTGCTGCTGATCGCATAGTGGTAGTATTTTTTTAATATTTTGTAGTACTCTTGGAATTCTGCTTGCTACTTTTTCATCAGGGACATTATGCCCACCTTCACTAAGTCGCTGTGCAACACGCGCTTGATTTAGAGGCACTGTATCGAGATGAATAAATACCAACATAATCTCATAACCTAATGCTTTCGCCTGAGCAACAAAATCAATTTTTGATGGGTGAGAGAATACAGTTTCAAAACAAAAACTCCTCCCTTCATGCAAGAGTCGAAATCGTATTTCAGTTGCTAGTTTAGCTGCATCGTAGCTGTGCTCTTCAGGTGATTGAGGGTATACTTCTTTTGCCAAAATATCTGCATTTACAAATGGTAATCCTAACGGAGCAAGTTGAGTCCGATAAAAAGTGCTTTTTCCTGCACCGTTACCACCAGCAAGAATCCATAACTGCTTACGATCACTCAAGACGTTAGCTCATCAACAGTTACAAATTCACCATTTTTAAATTGCCCTACAGAAACATTACCCTTCTGATCAATTCGTTCTAAATATCCTGGTTGAGTTATTGACGATTGATATTTCAAGGCACTATCTGTTACTACTTTTGTTAATGTTCCCTGCTGCCGTTGGGTTTCTAGCGAATTAAAAACATCATCAGGATCAATTGGGGTTCCATAAATGGGTTCCACTTTTACTTGTGTCAGTCCTGTTGAAATAGATATTAATGTATCGGGGTCTAGTACTGTAGATACCTTTCTACCTATATCTGCCCAATATTCAATTTGTTCAGCTGTACTACGATGAAATCGTTCCCCTGTTAGCTTTGCCGCTTGCATCAAATCATTCTGCAACCGTACGGGTGATATTGCCTTAGCCATTGTTTATACCTCTAAATCAAAATCAATACCATAATTGTAGCATAATGCCAGCAATTCTCAATTTAGGAATTTTCATATTTCTGGTATCGGAATATCTAGTCCTTCCAGCATAAATTCCATTAATTTTTGCCAGCTGTCAAAGACAATGTAACGAGTGAGTGCTCTTAAATCATCAAAAAATGTTTTCCTGCTTGCCAGACTATTTCGCACCAGCGCATAACATTGATCAAACCACTCAAGTACCGTATGAACTAGAAATGCTAAAATATTTAAACTGGCTAATAATGAGGATAGATGCTGTTTACCATGCCCAAAGTTATGTTTAAAATTATAGCCTTTTGTTTTTAAAGTATTGTTGTTTTCATTTTCGACTTTCCACCTCGTACGGCCTGCTTCAATAATCTGTTTGATATTTTTCCTATCCAGAAGATAATCGGTTGCAAAAGCATTGCGGTAAACGATATTGTTCTTTTCATCAGTGATCGTTAACTCGCACCAATTGACTAGCAATGCATCATCGGTATTACGTAAAGGCACCTGATTTACAAAGCGGTACTGTTTTTTTAAGCGACCCTTGCCTGTCCATTCATTGATACTTATTGTTTCCATTTCACCGGCTCGCTCAAAATCTTCAACCCATTCATAAAGTGTCTTGTGCGAGTCAGGCTTACAAACCAGAATAAAGTGCTTTTTCATTTGGATGAGCTGCTCACAGAAAGGTTGCTTGCAATATAAATCATCGCCTAAAAATGTCGTATTAGCAGGCAGTTCACTCGCTTCTTTTTCTAGGAGCTTGTCCGAGAACTAGCGTTTAAGTCAGGCGCATATTTTTAAATTATTATCAATAAAATATACTTCACTACCTAATAACACAAAGAATAACAATAAAAGTTAATAATATCAGCATCTTATGGTACAATACAGGTCCTGACTTACCTAAAGAGTACTCCTATTCCTGCAATGAAAATCCCTTTCAAATCCCACCCCGTCGAATTTAACCAACACCTCCTATTTCCCAGCAATATCTTTGATCTGCTAGCGAATGATCATGAGTGCTATCTTTACAGTGACCTGCGCTGAAAATCAGGGAAACGGAGCGACAGCGAAGTGATGATTTTTAGTCCGCAG
>CAZLLL010000304.1:0-4859 GCA_964560255.1 uncultured Methylomonas sp. | reverse complement strand
ACAGGACTTGCTATTGTTGCCTAAGAATATAGCCCATTTTAGCCCTGCAATTCGTTAAATAACGCTTAATACGCAATGTATCTGGATGTGATTTCCCCAGTGCATCCTCAACAATGTCTAACGCTATCTCATATTGCTCAACAGCTAAATCTAACTGACCTAAATCATGCCGGGCATGCGCTAAGTTGGT
This sequence comes from uncultured Methylomonas sp., assembly GCA_964560255.1. Taxonomy (GTDB): domain Bacteria; phylum Pseudomonadota; class Gammaproteobacteria; order Methylococcales; family Methylomonadaceae; genus Methyloprofundus. The sequence goes on along the minus strand of CAZLLL010000304.1, from coordinate 4,669 downwards.
ACGTCGAAATGCGATGCTAAGATGTGTTTCACCAAGTTCTTGCAAGCTAAGCTGCAAAGCCTGTTGATATGCCTCAGCGGCTTTTTTAAATTGACTTGAGGCTGACCAGGCGAGTCCGATATGATCATAATCTTGCGCAATAACAGCGTGCGCCTGAGAAAAATTTTTTGAATCACTGGTCAAAGCTAACTGAAACAATTCAAGCGCTTTTCGTGGCTGCCCAAAAGCCTTCCAGGCTATCCCTAATTTAGAACGCAGCCTGGCAACCTTAACATGAGCTTCGCCATATATTTGTAACGCTATCAGCACAGCCTGCTGGTAATGCTCAATCGCTTTCCTGTTTTGCCCAAGTGCTTGCCAGGCAAAGGCAATATTAGTGTGGCCCTCAATCACTTCGGGATGCATATCGCCATATCGCTGCCTATCTCTTACTAAAGATAACTCAAAGGATCGAACTGCTTTTTCATGCTCTCCAAGCTCAAACATAGTAACCCCTAACTGATGACTCCCTGCAACCACTTTGGGGTTGTTTTCTCCATAATGATGCAAATTACTATGCAAAGCCTGGTTAAAATAGTCTATTGCTTTTGTGCCATTACCTAATGCTTGCCAGGCAAGTCCTAAATGATTATGATCAGCGGCTACTCGCTGATGGGTGTCACCCAAAGATTTTACGTTACTGTCTAAAGCCTGTTGAAACAGGTTCAGGGCTTGTTTAATCTCGCCTTTAGACAACAAAACCAGGCCTAGATTGGTTTGCTCAGCAGCAACCTGGGGGTGCAATGCGCCATAAGTTTTTAGATTGCTTGCCAGGGCTAATTCAAATAGCCTGTTGGCCTTTGTGCTCTCCCCTAGAGACTGCCAAACCAGTCCTAGGTTATTACGGTCGAGAGCCACTTCAGAGTGGCTCTCTCCGTAGGTTTTCAAATCACTGTCCAGAGTGAGTTGTAAATATTGAAGCGCTTTGCGATTTTCATCCAGTGCATGCCACGCCAGACCAAGGTTGCTATATAGACGTGCGCTCAAAGCACTGGAGTCTGTATCAGTCTGCAAGTCATTTAATGCTCGTTGATAGACAGCAATCGCTTTTTTAGGCTTTCCAAGTGCGTGCCAGCCAAGCCCTGTATTATTACGCACCATTGCTGCACTGGCATTACTATGCGCGAAAGTTTGCCTCTCATTCTGTAATGCCAGTTGATAGAACGCCAAAGCCTTCTGATTATAACCAAGAAAATACCATGCCAGTCCGAGGTTATTGTGATCCATCGCGACTTTTGGATGTGACTTATCATAGTGCTTTAAATCATTGGCTAATGCAAGCTCAAAAAACTCAAGTGCTTTTTCAGGCTTATCCAATGCTAGCCAGGACACGCCTAAGTGCCTGTATTTCGTTGCAATATCAGGATGGTTTTTAGCATGCATTTTTAAATCAGTCGCTAAGGCTAACTCAATAAGCTCAATGGCTTGCAAATGCTTACCTAGGTCTTGCCAGGCCAACGCTAAATTATTGCGCTCAGCCGCTACTCGTGCATGCTCTTCTCCATAAGTCTCTAAATCACTCGCCAGTGCTTGTTCTAAATAGACAATCGCTTTTTCAGGCTGCGCGAATAAAAGCCAGGCAAGACCTAAATTATTCCAGTCTCTGGCAAGGATAGATTTATTTTGAGTGTCTATTGCCAAGTCAACCTTTAAAGCTTGTTCAAAAGCGCTAATTGATTTTTCAAACTGACCTAGTGCAAACCAGGCCATGCCTAAATAACTGTAATTGCGTGCGATTCTAAAATGATTTTCCCCATAAGTCTGAATATTACTGGCTAACGCCTGTTTAAAAGGTGCCAGCGCTTTTAGGGGCTGTCCCATAATGAGTTGGGCCAAGCCCAGGTTAACTCGGGTCCCAGCGACAATGGGGTGCGCCTGACCATAAGCTTCCTGATCACTCACCAGCGCAGCTTCAAAAAGTTGAACTGCTTTGGGTATAAAGGCTGATGGCTGTTCTCCAGTGGGCTGGCCTTGGTTGTTTTCCTCTGCAGTGGCTGAAACAGAGACTTCAGGTTCGCTGGAAGCAAGTGTTTCCTGATAAGCCTGACGCAGTTCTTTCAGTAGCGCCTGATCGTGAAATTCTATATCATGTATCTGCGCAAACATAACTCCTGATTGAGCTATCTGGGTATTTGTTATCGCAGAGTCTTTTAAAATAGCCTTGGCACTCGTGACAGTTTTGCCTGGCACAGGCGAATTTGCTTGTACCCCTTTATTTTCGATAGAGGGCAAAGGATTACGAGCACTGACTTGAGTCGATTCAAACAGGATTTTGCCTGCATAACTGAGCAGAATTAGAGCCAGCGTAACGCCGACTATCATCAGCAATAAGCTTTGCTTTTTGTGGGCTGACAACGAAGATAAAACAAACCACAGAGCAGTCGCCTTTTTTTTAATACGGGTTAAAATGGCTAAGAAAGCTAAAAAGAAAGCCTGTTGTTTTTTTTGTACAGTAGAAAATAACGCTACAAACGGGGTAATTATGAAGCGCATTAAAGCCTCTGTTGATTAAAACTGTGCATTGTTTGTTTATAAGCGAGGTTGAATATACAGGCAACCTGATGCCAAGTAGGTAAACGGAAAAACCTGATCTCCAGCCTGTTTAGGGATAGACTTCATCGTTTTTTGTAAGCAGTATTGACTAATGATGCCGTTACCATTGACGACAATGCCTTCCGTAATAACCGTATCGCCTGCATGAAGCACAACAGTATCGTGTTCTTGTAAGGCTTCGGCAACAATTTCAATTTCAGCGCCGCCGCGCAAAACCCAAACTTTTGCATTCTTGGGGTTAAAAGTCGCCACTAGGTCAATATTGGCCATATTTCCGCCTTGTAACTGCAATTTCCGCACGCCAAAAGAGCAGAGCATAAGAAGGGAGGCAGTGACCACGCGTCCGCTAAACAAAGTCCCTGCGATACCGATGGTTTCAAATACGGTCATTGCAGATTTTTGTTCAAGCGCAGAAGAATGGCGCACGGTTTTTATAAAATAATAAGCATTGTAACTTAGCAAAGGTACACTCACCAACATCGCTGGCGGATAAAACCATGCCCCAGACGTTGAAAATGCTAGCGAATACCAAGATACTCTTTGGTAATGCGTTAATTCAGCGATATCATCAAACGGTTTGCCTGGTGCTTTGGAAAACAGCTTAATCTTGAGCTTTTTTTTATTGACAGCTTGAGGCAAAGCAAACTGCCCCTGAGATGTTCTGGCCTGTCTATATTCACGCCAGACAGCACTGGCAAAACCACCTGCTACCAAAGAAAGAAAGATAGGTATTTGAATCATTTTAGACTTTCCTGAAATATACAAATTGCGTTAATGCTACGGACAGGCTCAGCAAGTCTTAGCTGAGAGCTAAATCTACGCGCTCATATTAGAGGCTGTTTTCTGAGCGAATATCACGACTCACTAAAAAAACAACAGGGGAATTTCTCGGTAATCACCATGGTTAATATGTCGCCTGTTTGTACTGTATAAGTTCTGGAGAGCAATTCATCATCAGCATGGATGCCAAAATGAGTTGCTAGCGCCCCTGCTTTTTCTCGTTCAAACAGTAAAATCTTTTTGGTATTAATAACCTCATACTTAGACCACAGCTTACCAATCGGCAGCGAAGAAGAGAGTAGATCCAGGCGAAAATTACGTGGCAAATGATTCAATAGTATACTAGAATTTGCGTAGATCCAATGACTCATTGTGCTTTGCCCTTGCAACAGGATCTCTCTTTCTAAAACCGGTGTGTGTTGTGAGTTAATAATGATCTGATGCGTTGCTGGCAAACGGCTTACACAATTTTCTATATGTTCATGCAACTTGACGACATGTATTGTTTCAGCCACATATTCTTCCAGCAGGTGAGTAATAGTACCGTTAGTGCTGAGCAATATTTTCTGAAAAGTACTTAAGCTTGCCAATAATGATTCATTTGAATATAGGCTTGCTTGTTGTTCAGTTGAGTTTGTTTGAATTGTTGTAGCAACCATCAATCATTTTACCCGTTAGAATGGATTATTCAAGGAATGTGGATAAAATAACGTGTGCATTTGACGCAGGATTTTTGTTTGTCTTCGAGGCGCATAGCTAGTTACGTAACTGTTTCCACAACAAAAAAGACGGATAAAAAAACAAATCAAATGCACACGTTATAAAATTCACATTCCTAAGTATTGGATGTTTTGGAACCCTTCGATACACCACTGAAAGTGGTTTGCATTTTAGCACGGCGAGGTCTAGTGTATTCTAAGTACCTAGGAGGCTGTCCAAGAACACAATGTATTTAAATTCAAATACTTAGAATGAAAATAAAAAATAGTCATTTTAGAGGAAAAAAATTAAATTATTTGATTTCATGCACTTATAAATAATGCCTATTTTTGGTGGTTTTTTAGACACTCAAAAGTTACTTTAAGTTATTGTATTTATTGAGTTACATTCTTGGACAAGCTCCTAGGCATAATTTTAACATTTTACGGGGCTTTTTTTCAGCTTCCGTGTTGCATAACTAGTTGCGTAGCCTGCTATGGAATGGGAATCAAATAAGTTGTGCATTCTGACTTGTCTTTTTGCTCGCCTTCTGCGTTGCGGAAACAGTTGCGTAGCTAGCTATGCGCCTGTTACCGCG
>CAZLLL010000303.1:0-4868 GCA_964560255.1 uncultured Methylomonas sp. | reverse complement strand
CGCGCACGGAATAAGTTAGGCAACTGTAGATGCGAATTCATTCGTACGGCGCTGATAAGCCTACATTCACAAAAGCAAGTTGTTTGTAGCCGCTCACAATTCCCCGCCTTGACAAGCAGGGGTAGGAGAGGTTTTATGAGAAAAAGCGGCTACAAACCTAAAGATGGGACAAATTTGTATCCTATTGAAAACCTATTCCATCTTAAAGTTCAATACCTTCGCCAATTTTGATTTATGCCAAAAACATCAATTTTTTATTTATGTAAATCAATAGATTACATGTTGATGAATTTGACAAAATGAAAATATTTTCACTTTGGCGAAGGTATTGAAAGTTAAAAACAATAAACTGAGGCGAGCTACATAGGTTGCGGGTTAGGCATGAACCTCAGCACTGATGACTATAGGGGGTATTTTGTTGGGGTTCGTGCCTCACCCGGCAATATTTTAAGAGTTCAGTGTATTGCTTGTAGATTCTCGGTTAAAATAGTCTGCATTTATTATTTAGCAAATAGGTTGATTTATGATTCGCGTAGGTATCGTTGGAGGAACTGGGTATACAGGTGTAGAACTACTACGTATCCTGGCATTGCATGATCAGGTTGAAGTCGCTATTGTCACTTCCCGTTCTGATGATGGTCTACGAGTGGATACTTTATATCCTAGTTTGCGAGGCAGTATTAATGTGTGTTTCACCAAGCCCGAAGTAGAGTCTTTAGCGAGCTGTGATGTGGTTTTCTTTGCAACACCAAATGGTACCGCGATGCTAATGGCAGAGAAACTACTGGCGCGTAATGTGAAAGTAATTGATTTATCAGCTGATTTTAGACTTAAAGATGCGTCTGAATGGGCGAAATGGTACGGCATGAAACATGCCTGTCCTGATTTAATTGCCGAAGCTGTTTATGGGTTGCCAGAAATCAATCGCAGTCAAATTACTAAAGCAAATTTAATCGCCTGCCCAGGGTGTTATCCGACAGCAGTACAGTTAGGTTTTTTACCCCTAATTGAGCAGGGACTGGTGGGTGTTGATTATTTGATAGCCGATGTGAAGTCAGGGGTGAGTGGGGCAGGGCGCAAAGCACAAGTACCGTCTTTAATGAGTGAGGCAGGAGAAAGCTTTAAAGCATATGCGTCGGCAGGACATCGGCATTTACCCGAAATTACCCAAGCCTTATCTGAAGTAGCCCAAAAAACTGTCGGTTTGACATTTGTGCCGCATTTAGTGCCAATGATTCGTGGTATACATGCAACTTTATATGCACGTTTAAATAAAGATGCCGTAGATTTGCAATTACTTTATGAAAAGCGCTATGCGAGTGAATTTTTTGTAGATGTATTACCTGCCGGTGTGCATCCTGATACGCGAAATGTTAAAGGGAGTAATCATTGTCAGATAGCCGTTGTTGTGCCGCAAGACAGTGATACTGTGCTGGTGCTATCAGTGATTGATAATTTAGTGAAGGGGGCGGCCGGACAGGCTGTACAGAATATGAACCTGATTTTTGCTTTAAGCGAAAATACAGGATTGAAAACAATGGCTTTGTATCCATAGCGCTTGACTAATACACTAGGGGTGTCATAATCAAGAGTATTTTAATTGTTTAGTGGTTTCAAAATGGCAGATCCAATTATATTTTCTGATAGTGCAGCAAAAAAAGTCGGCAGTTTAATTTCTGAAGAAGGCAATGATAACCTGAAACTTCGGGTATATATTTCAGGTGGCGGTTGCTCCGGTTTTCAGTATGGCTTTACTTTTGATGAAGAGGTGGCAGATGATGATACTCAAGTAAAAAATGGCGGCGTAACCGTATTGGTAGACTCAATGAGTATCCAATACCTGAACGGAGCTGAAATTGATTATAAAGAAGACTTATCCGGTGCGCAGTTTGTTATTCGTAATCCCAATGCCTCAACAACCTGCGGTTGTGGCTCTTCTTTTTCAGTTTAAAGCGCGTTAGTAAAGGTAATAGCTATTGCTATTTCAGTCGCATATTCCGTTAAACTACCCATATAACGCTTTACCTACATGATTGCTGAAAATAGAAAATAATAACTTACATTGAGCGGGTCTATTGTCTGTTTTTTTATATTAAAAATATATTAATTATTAGAGTGTTATGGAAAACCGTATAAATAATAGAAATATAACATTAGAAATCAGGCATTTTTAACTGCATGTAACACATTGATTTTATACGAAGCTATTGCACTTCTACAAAAGTGTTAACTGAAAAATATATAGTGCCTATAAAATAGAAAACTAAGGTATGGCGTTAGTTGCTAAATGAGGCTACTAACTTAAGACGGGACAAGCCATCATTTGTAGGGTGGGCAATCTTTTCTGCCCACCCTACAAATGATGGCTTGTCCCGTCTTAAGTTGGTAGCCATAGTGACGTAACTGGCTATGCGCCTATTTCTACGCCTTGAATACGAATAAAAATACTGCGCCAGTTGCTCAACTTATTTCGTGCCCATTCCTAAATCGCTAAAAACTAGAGAAATAAAGCCTAGCAGAGTAAGGTTATCTAGTTATTAGTAGCTGGCGAGTCAAAAGTTATCGTAACTATTTGATAATATTGATATTAAAATTATTTAGAATTGATAAGTAGTTTTATAATGACTAATTATTTCAATGACTTAGAATGGACGGCTCTATTCACAACTATAAATTCTCTGAGAACTTTTGACTTTCAAGTTAGTAGGCAGAACACAAGCCAAAATCAATTATGCTGAATTTGATTTTCAGCTTTGATACTGGTTATAAATTGTAAGATAATATCTAACATTACCCTTGAAATAAACAGTAACAGCTTTTCTGATTCTCCATCCACCTAGAAAAAACAGGCTACCAACTTAAGAGGGGACAAGCCATCATTTGTAGGGTGGGCAATCTTTTCTGCCCACCGAGGTTCAACTTGATGGTGGGCAAAAAAAACTGCCCACCCTACTTATTTTGCAAAGGAGTTGTCCCGTCTTAAGTTGGTAGCCAAAAAACAGGAGGAAATATGTCTCAACACGTTTTCATTGTCATGCCTTTTGGTGAAAAAGAAGGCATCAATTTTAATGCAATCTATCAAGATTTAATCAAACCAGCATTAGTTAAAGTTGGCCTGGATCCTTTTCGTGCTGACGAAGAAATATTACCCGGCGATATTCGTGCCGATATGTTTCAGGAATTATTAATGGCCGATCTGGTGATCGCGGATTTGTCTATATATAATCCTAATGCATGGTATGAGCTGGGGGTTCGACATGGATTACGCGCACGGGGTGTTATCCAGATTCGTTCCAGTGGGGCGGGGAAAATTCCTTTTGATGTCTGTGTCGATCGAACGATACATTATCATCTAAAAAATGGTGTACCTGATCCAGAGTATATTGACGATGATCAGATTTTATTGGGTAAAATTGCAGTTGAAACTTTGCAAAAAAATTATACGCGTAGGCCGTCAAGCCCTGTATATCAATATTTACCTTTTTTAAAAGAACCTGACTGGAAATCACTGCGCGTTAAAAATGCCGATGGCTTTTGGCAAGAATATGAGCAATGGTCTGATCTGATAGAAATTGCCAGAAAAAATTCCAAACCAGGTGATATTCTGGTTCTAGCTGATGAAGCTCCCACTTATGCTTTAAAATCAGAAGGGTACCGTACAGCCGGTAATGCGCTTCAAAGCCTGGGGCAATTTAAATTTGCGCTGGAGTACTTTGAAAAAGCTTTAGATATTGATCCTGATGACCTAGAAAGTGCACAAAAAAAAGGCTTAATGTTAGGTCGTCTTGGTAATGCTGCCCAAGCGGAGAAATGGCTCAAAAACTTATCAATAAAATACCCTCATGATGGCGAAACCTGGGCATTATTAGGTCGGATGGAAAAAAATTGCTGGGTTAGTTTATGGCATAATAAAAACAAAACCTCAGAAGAAATGTATCATGATGCAGAATATGAAAGTGAGCAACTTAATGCGGCCATTCAAGCATATCGCCAAGGCTTTATAGAACAACCTGAATGCTATTTTGCGGGCATCAATGCGCTAGCATTAGCCTATTTACTAGCGCATTTAGAAGGAGAAAGCACTCATCAAACTGAATTAAAGGCCATGGAAGGTGGTCTCCGCTGGGCAACGACAAGTGCTTTAAGCAAAGAAGCAATCAATCAGCCTGACTATTGGGCTAGAGTCACTTTAGCTGATCTTGAATTATTAGTCAGTGATGTTGGCACCATAAAAAAAGCGTATAAACATGCCATTAGTGCTGCAAAACAAGACTGGTTTTCATTAGACTCAACCCGACAACAACTCAAATTATTACAGGATTTGGCCTTTCGGCCGAAAGAAGTAGACGCTGCAATCAAAATATTTGATCGGGCTATTGATAGGCTGGAAAAACCCAACGATGCCTGGCAACCGCGAAAAGTTTTTTTATTTAGCGGTCATATGATCGACTCCCCTGATCGTAAAATAGCCCGCTTTCCACAGCAAAAAGAATTACTAGCAAGCGAAGTTATACAGAGTCGACTGGAAAAACTGGAGGCAGGCTCCGAAGATATTGCTCTTTGTGGTGGTGCTTGTGGAGGTGATCTTATTTTTGCCGAAGCCGCCCTGGAAATGGGTTTGCATCTGGAGTTACGCTTACCTTTTGATACGCCTAAATTCTTGCAAAATTCAGTTGATTTTGCAGGTAGTGATTGGCGAAAGCGCTTTTATCAGGTTAAAGACCACCCAAATACAACGGTGCTTATCATGCCGGATCATTTAGGCAGGCTCCCTGAAAACATCAGCCCATATGAGCGCAATAATCTATGGCAACTTTATTCTGCTCTTGCATGGGGAATTGAAAAAGTCCATTGCATTTGCCTATGGG
>CAZLLL010000302.1:0-4891 GCA_964560255.1 uncultured Methylomonas sp. | reverse complement strand
AGAAAAGATTGCCCACCCTACAAATGATGGCTTGTCCCGTCTTAAATTGGTAGCCTATTAATCACACCAAAGGAAAAAGTTAACCGTTTAGTCCCCTCCTTATCAAGGCGGGGTTAGGGGGAGGGTTTTATTAGAAATACTCCTCAACCCCTATTTTACATAGGGGAATCTGAACAGTCACAGGAAAAGAGCCAAAAAACTTATCTTCTTTCGTCAGCCTCTTCACCAATTTCCCATTCCTCAATAGCAACTTCAATTATTTTTCCTGTTGCAGCATCTACTTCTACTTTTGTTTCTACACCTTTGCTATTAACAATATCAAATTCATAGGTAGCATCACCATTGCTTTCAATTTCATATTCAACTTCTTCGATAACGCCAGGGTAAGCCTTTAAAGCAATCGCTTTAGCATCACCTTCAGTCACTTTCATTTTACTTTTAAAAGCCTGGCTATTGATTGAGTTAACTTCATATTCTGTTTCAAGAATTTTGCCGCTGTTGACATCGCACATAAATTCCCACTCAAAGCCATTGGCATCTTCAAGTTCAAATTCATAAACAGTTTTACCGTCAATATTGAGTTTTTCTAATTTAACTAGCTCACCTGTTTTTTGTGCTTGAATTGCCGTAATACATTTTTCCAGCCCTCTATCTGCTGCCTGTACGCTAAGGGTAGTGCTGACCGTTACAATAAGTGCACAGTTAAAAATTATTTTATTCATTATTGACTCCATAAAAAAGAAATAAAAGTTAGAAATATATTCCTTATTTTCAGGATAAATTCCTATTTTTTAGGAATTGTATCTTTTCTTAGTTGACTAGTCCATGTTTTTTTGCCATATTAATCATTTGCTGCTGATTCATGAGTTCTAGTTTTTTTCTGACCTGCGTCTGACAATTAAAAACTGTTTTAGTTGTTACTGACAATAGCTCTGCAATTGCTTGAATTGAATAATCTTCAGCCAGCATGCAAAATACATCATATTCTCGGGCGGTTAATTGCTGAAAAGGCTGCAATGTTTTTTTAATTTGTCGTAAGGCTAAAATTTGAATGAAATCAGCCTCTAAATAAAGCTGATCATTGGCAATAGATTGCAAACAATCTTGTAATATTTTATCACTGGGTTGTGTTAAAACACCTGATGCGCCTAATTGTAGGTATTGTAATGCCTGCTGAATATCAGTGACATTAATGACTAACCATTTTATAACGTGTTTGTTTTGCTGATATAACTGAATTTGTTGAGCAATATATTCCACACCTAATAAGGCATCAAAAAAAAACAGATCCAGATTTATATTTTTATTAAGAAAAGATTCAGCCCTCGTTACTTCATGCAGCGTAATATCATTCAAGCGTTTAAGTGTTCTAGCGCAGGATAAATTTTCTATCGTAGAGGAAACGAGTAAAATATGCATGTCATTAAATAAGTTATGAAATCTGCAATAGTTAAAACCATTGCACTCCTACAAAAGCATCAACTGGAGAATAAAAAGTACCAAATAAATAACTGAATGAACAGTAGTTGCGAAATATGAGTCATTAATTAAACTGAATCAATGCACCCTTTCTGTCAAATGCCAGGTACTTAGAAAGATCGGCACCATTTTGTACTGTCTGCACCATTATTTTTAATGCATTTTCAGCCTCTTCCTGGCCTGGGGCAATACCATTCCTTCCTGAGAGGCAGGCTATCAATACCATTGTCCATTCTTGCTCCATCTGTTCTGCCTCTGCAATCAGGTCAGTAAAGCTACTTAATTCATTCAGATCTTTATCTACACACATGATAGCTTGCAACTCGCCTCCTCTCTCTGAGTGAAATCGTTGCGCTTGCTCATTCTTATGGTCTTCCGGCAAAGATGCATGCAAAAAAACAAACAGAAATCGTTGCGGTTCAGTCTGTTGTCTACCGACCATCAATAAAGTTTCATAATTAATAATATCTACCATAGGGTATCCTTTTAAAGGTTGCGGGTGAGAGGTGCGAACCTCAGCACTTTCTATTTTTAATATTTTTCCTGCACTTGAACCCGCTGGGTAATCCCGCACAGCAAAGTATATGGAATAGTCTCAGCATAGACTGCAATTTCTTCAACAGGCAATCCTTCGCCCCATAACAGCACCTGATTACCTATTTTTATATCTACGTATTCACTTAAGTCAACAGTGATCATATCCATGGATACCCGGCCAATCAGAGGCACTCGCTTATTATTGATTAATACGGGTGTGCCTGATCTAGCATATCGCGGATACCCATCTCCGTAGCCTATTGATACGACTCCGATAAGAGTATCTTTAGTAGCAACCCAGCTACCACCGTAGCCTACGGCCTGAGATTTGTGAATTTTTTTAATAGCAATAAGCCGAGCATAAAAATTCATGACGGGCAATAAATCCAGTTGCGCAGCAGTCTTCATCAATAGTGGTGACACGCCATATAGCATCAGTCCAGGGCGTACCCAGTCCTGTCGCGCTTCAGGCCAGCCAATCAGACCCGCTGAATTTGCGCTACTCTTTTCACCGCACTGGGGTTTGACAGTATCATTAAAAAGCTGTAACTGCTGTTGGGTTTTATTGTCCTGTCTATCATCGGCATTTGCAAAATGAGTCATAAATCTGATGGTGTGGTGTATCAGCTTGCAATTGTATAACCGTGATAATACGGTATTAAACTGAGCAGGCTGAATACCGAGACGATGCATTCCGGTATCAATTTTTAACCAGACAGACAGCACTCCTGGTAAATCAAGTGACTCTATTAGCGTCACTTGTTCTAGCGAATGTATGACAGCCTCAAACTGATAACGCAACAAAATAGAAATTTCTTCAGTGCTACTAAAACCTTGCAAGACCAAAATCCTTCCCTTAATCTGCGCCTGCCTTAAACGAATCGCCTCATCAATGCGTGCCACAGCAAAGGCATCAAGTTCTTGATTTAGCTGATGTGCGATCCTAGTCAAACCATGCCCATAAGCATTGGCTTTAATCACTCCCATCACTTTTGATTGCGGTGCATACTCTCGGACTTTGCGAGCATTATGCTGCAAAGCCGTTAGATTTAATTCAATATATGCAGTGGCTCCGTTCACTCATAATCCCCATCGGTATACGCGTCATGAGCACAGTTTTCAAATCGGGTATATTTGCCCAAAAAGGTTAAGCGTACAGTGCCAATAGGGCCATTTCGTTGTTTACCGATAATTAACTCTGCCATACCTTTGTCAGGACTGTCTTCGTTGTAAACTTCATCCCGATAAACGAACATAATCACATCTGCATCCTGCTCAATACTGCCTGATTCACGTAAATCTGACATCACGGGGCGTTTATTTGGGCGCTGCTCTAAATTACGATTTAGCTGAGACAAGGCCACTACCGGAACATTCAGCTCTTTCGCCATGGTTTTCAGGCCACGCGAAATATCAGAAATTTGTGCCACTCGGCTTTCACCACTCGAAGGTGACTGCATTAATTGTAAATAATCCAGTACAATCAAGCCTAACTGACCATTATCACGGGTTAAGCGTCTCGCTCTGGAGCGTACTTCATTTGGTGTCAAAGCAGGTGTATCATCAATAAATAATTTGGTTTCTGCCAACAAGTTTATTGCAGAGGTTAAACGCGGCCATTCATCATCATCCAGCTTACCCGTTCGCACTTTATGCTGATCAATGCGTCCCAATGAGGACATCATGCGCATGGCCAGTGAATCACCCGGCATCTCCATACTAAAGACAGCAACGGGCTTGCCGCTTCCTACGGCGACGTTTTCAGCCATATTCATTGCAATGGTCGTTTTTCCCATAGAGGGTCGACCCGCAACAATAATTAAATCACCAGGTTGCAAACCTGAGGTCATTTCATCCAGATCGGTGAAGCCTGTTCCTTCGCCAGTGATATTGCCTTCCTGCTCGAACAGGGTCTCAATTTTTTCGACCGCTGTACTTAATAAATCTTTGATTGAAATAAACCCAGCCTGTCCTTTTTGGCGTTGTTCAGCTATTTCAAAAACGCTTTTTTCTGCGCCCTCTAACAAATCGCTCGTTGATCGCCCCTCAGGGTTAAAGGCGGATTCAGAAATATCAGTGCCGATATGGATGAGCTGTCTCAATACCGAGCGATCACGCACAATATTGGCATAAGCGACAATATTTGCCGCACTGGGCGTTTCTTTTGCTAATACGCTTAAATAGGCCAGCCCCCCTACATCTTCCAGCTCATTTATTTTTTCCAGTGTTTCAGAGATAGTGACGACATCAAAGGGAATCTGTTTCTCTGCTAAATCCTGAATGGCATTAAAAATAAGCCGATGATCCTTGCGATAAAAATCAACTTCACTGACTTTATCTGCCACAGTATCCCAGCGTTCATTATCTAGCATCAGGCCACCAATCACTGATTGTTCAGCCTGGATAGAATGCGGGGGGACTTTTAAAGATTCGACTGCGATATCTCGACTTCTAAATTCAGTATTAGCCATATATTTGTATGGTAAAAAGGCGATTAAATGAAAGATGCCTCATTTTTCATTCACATTGTTATGTTCAAAAGGAGTACAAAAACTTGTTTTTGCACTCCGGATTAGCAATACTTTCACAGTCTCAGAGTTTGGGAATGGTGTGTTGATTGCTTTTTGCGTCAGTTGCTCAACTGTGTCGTGCCCATTCCTTAGTATTTAAAAGGTATTTATAGGCAGCATCAAAATTAGCTAGAAACAAAAAAGGGCTGTAATCTTATGATTACAACCCTTTTCTGCTGACCGATTTGTACTATATTAACTACGACTAAGGGAGATGGAAACAAATAATCATCCAATATTGCTAGTCTTTCTGTCCGTCTTCTGCGTTGTAGCAACCGTTACGTAGCCAGCTATGCGCCTGTTAC